>JBBSBO010000153.1:0-6340 GCA_038251215.1 Caldilineales bacterium | reverse complement strand
GATTTGGTAGAAGAGATTCACGAAGTACACCAGCCGGTTATGCTCCAGCGAGGGCCGGTAGTGGCTGGTCCAGGCGTCGGGGAAGTTGGCGGTGGCGTCCGGGTGACACTGCTGGCAGGTCACCAGCAGGTTCTCCTTCATGATCTGCGAGTTCTCTGCCGTGGCGGGCAGGATGTTATGCACGCCGTGACAGTCGTAACAGACCGCCGTGTTGACCGGGTGGTCCGGCGCCTGCTTCTCGAAGAGCATCACCGTGGTGCCGTGGAAGTCGGCGACATACGTCTCGAAGACGTCGGTGGAGATGCCGTACTTCGCCATCAACTCCTCGTCGGCGTGGCACTGCGCACACAGTTGAGGCGAGTTGAGGCGGAACTGCATCGTCTGCGGGCTTTGGATCTCATGCACGCCGTGGCATGTGGTGCAGACGGGCACGTCCGGGTTATCTTCGCCCAGCAGGGCCGCGCCATGCACGCTCTCTTTGTACTGCTCGTTGATGGTCGAGTGGCACTGTCCGCAAGTCTCGGAGATGCGCGCGCGCGGCACGTTGGGCGTCTGCACGGAGTGCGCCCCGTGACAGTCGGTGCAGGTGGCGGCGTTCAGATTGCCGTCGGCGATGTGCTGGTAGTGGATGTCATACGGCTGCTTGGCGGCGATGTCGGTGTGGCAAGCCCCGCACAGGTTGGCCTGCTCGATCTTCCACGCGCGCAGAGAGTCCGCCACCACCGGCTCATGCGGGAAGCTCTGCATATCTTGGTGGCAATCCGTACACTGCAAGGCGGTGTAGTCCACGCCCTGGATCGTGCGGTCGCCGTGTACCGAGTCCATGATCAGCTGCGGGTCGACGTGCAGCGGGATCGCCTCGTCCGGCCCCAGGCTGATGGCGCTGTCGAGCAGGCTGTGGCAAGTCTGGCATTCGGCGTCCACGCTCATGGAGGCGTCGCTGTGACAGGTTTGGCAGGTCTGATCGCCGGAGAGGTTGGCGACCACTTCTTCATGCATCTGCTGCACGGCCTGGTCATCGCCAAAGGTAGGGTGACAGCTCTGGCATGTGCCGATGGGGTCCGCCATCATCGCGGCCACAGGCTGGACATCGTGCCCGCCGTGGCAGTCAGCACAGCCGGGCAAGTTGGGGTTATCCTGCGCCTGCAAGTGGCCCGGGTTATGCGCCTCGATCGGCGTGTGACAGCGCTCGCAGTTCTGCTCGATGTCGGCGGTGAATTCGTCCAGGTTCTGGGCGGGGTTGGGCTGGTGCGGGAACTGATAACGCTCACGCGGTGCGTGGCAATCGGTACAATAGACGGACTGCGCGGCGTGCGTGCCGTGTACGGAGTCTTGCAGCGTGGTCGGGTCGATGCCCACGGGGATCGTCTCGCCCGACGGCAAGGTGAGCTGTTCCTCATTGCCCACGTGACAGAGCTTGCAGGCCGCGTCCGGCGCGGACGCGTTAGCCGCAGCCGGGATGGGCACGGCGAGCGCCGCCGCGGCCCTCTGCACCGAGGCGAAGTCGATCGACGCCGGCGGATGCGCCGGCGCGACGGCCTGCGGCGCGGCTTGCATGGCGTCGGGCCACAGGACGCTGCCCAGCGCGCCCAATGCCAGCACAAGCGCCAGTGCGCCCAGCAAAGCCGGCAGACGGCGCCGGGCAGCAATCGAGCAATACCCGGAGTGAAGTCTGTGGCGACATCCGTCTAGACGCGAATCCATTTTGCGCGAGTCCATTGTGCGCCAATCCATTTCGGTGAGCGGGCAGTCTAGCGGCGTCGATTGAGGCTGCCGGCCTGGTCGCGGTCGTGGTAGCCGGTCGCCGTCTCGATGAGTTGATCATCAGGCAGCGCGCCGCCGCGCCCATCGTCGGTGTGGCAGCCGCGGCAGGCGAAGTCCAGCGCGATATAGGGCATCGACTCTGTGCCGTCGTTGTTGAACTGCGCGATGGCGGCAGGGTTGATCACCGTCAAGTGCGTGCGCATATCGCCCATGTGCTGCGCGGGGTCGGCGACGGCGCTCTGGATCAGCTTGGGCATGTGGCAGTCCACGCAGTTGGCATGGCGGCGGTCGTTGATCTTCTGGTATTCCGCCTGCTCGAAGTGACAGGAGGCGCATTCCACCGTGATGCCGGGCGCCTTGTCATACTTCACCGGCGCGTGCGGGTTGTGGCAGTCCGCGCAGCGCATGGTCGCCTTCTTAGACGGGAAGAGGTCGCCGTAGTCGTCATGGTGGCGAATAAAGCCGTCGGCCACAGGCACGTTTTCCGCCTGCTCGCGCAGATGGCACTGCGTACACAGCTCGGGGTCGCGCGGCACAGCCAGGCCCACCAGATAGGGGTCGTTGACATGGTTGCCGCCCGGCCCGTGACAGGCCTCGCAGCCGATGCCGTCCTCCGCCCACTGACCGACCAGCCCCGACAGCCCGTCCTGGTTGCCCTCGGAGACGTAGCCCGTCGTGTGGCAAGAGCCGCAGTCATAGGACTTCTGCGCCTCGCCGGCATGGTAAGCCACCCACTCGCCGCCCAGGTCCAGGTCGTCGTTGGGCAAGTTATATTGCGTCAGCGCGTTGGGGTTGTCGCTCGCCGCAACGTTCTCAGTCTGCGTGATGGCATCGGTTTCAGCAACGGCATCGGTCTCTGTGACGCTGTCCGTCGCGGTGACGTCGCCCGTCGCGGTAAGACTGCCCGTTGCTGTAATACCGCCCGTCGCGGTGACGTCGCCGGTTGCCGTAATGTCGCCCGTCGCCGTGACGGCATCGGTCGCGGTGACGGCATCGCCGGTGATCAGGTAACCCTGCCGGTCGACGAAGCGCGCCTTCCAGCCATAGCCGCCCACGACATAGAGAATGTCATCCCACGTATAGCCTGACGGCGGGTCCGCCACTTCCGAGAAGGGATATTGCGGCGGCTGGCCGTCCACGACTTTGTTCAACTGATAGGGGTGACCGGTCTGCATAAAGGAGGCGTGCAGATCCTCATGACACTCGCCACAGGCGGCGGAGCCTACATAGACGGGCGACTGATAGCTCAGCCCCGGCTCGCCCACGCGGCCGGTCGGGCCGATCTCGCCGGCAGGGCCAACCGGTCCCGCCGGACCTGGAGGACCTTCGGGGCCTGGGTCGCCCGCCGGGCCGGGCGGGCCTTCGACGCCGGCGCAGGCGCTCAGCAAGAGGATGACGCCCAGCAGCGCCGCCAGTGCGAATAGTCGCCTCATACCGCCCCTCCTTCGTCGTTTCGGCTCATGAATTGGGCCTGTTATTTTAGAGATTTTGGCTTGCCTAGATTGTACGGTTTTGCACAAACCGTGTCAAATGCGCCGCACAGCGCAGAATGAGTCTAAACTTAGCGCGCCTTGCGCGGCGCTTGGCCCTGCTCGGCCAGGCGTCCGTCGATCTCCAGCAGCTTGTTCTTCAGTTGGGCGCGCTGCACCCGCCACTGCTCGCGGTCGATCTCGCCCAGCGCCTGCAAGTCGTCCAGGCGCGCCACGCGCTGCACCAGTTCGTCGCGCTGGCGACGCAGATCCTGGGGCGCATCGCCGCCCTGCAAGCGCCCGGCGCGCCACGACCACGTCAGCACACCCGCCAGCGTCAGGCTGACGGCGATCGCCATCGCCCAGCCCATCCAGGCCGCGAACGGAGACACAGCTCCGCTACGGACGGGACCGGCGGCGGTCGCCGCGGCGTCGCCCGCGGCGCGTGGGTCCGCCTCGCCCGCGGCCAGCAGGCCGGAGAGGTTGATCGCCAGCGGGCCGGCGTCGAGTTGCTCGGCCTGCCAGATCTGATAGCTCGTGCCCTGGAAATCCTGCACACCCATGCTGCCCAGCGCCGGCGCGTCCACTTGCAGCCCCGGCAGATCCGCTACCAACATATTGAGCAGCCCGATCGGATAGAGGAACTCCTGCTCCAGCGCAAAGTTGTCGCCCTCGTGCGGCAGCGCGTACTGCATGACGATCTGCTTGGTCGAGGAGCCGGGCACGAGCGGCGTGGTATCGTAGATCAGGTCGCCGCTCTGTTGGAAGCGGTTACCCAGCGCGCCGTTCTCGAAGGTCAACTCCACCGCGCCGGCGGGCATCTGAAAGGCCACCGTCACCGGCTCGTCGATGCCCTCGATTTGCTGCCCCACATAGGTGCTGTCGCTGCTGTTGCCGAACTCCATCACCTGCAAAACGATCAGCGCGCCGGGCTGCGAGTCCAGGATCCAGTGAACGCGGTCCAAGCTGATGCCGCTGGGGTCATCGCTCACCTCGTAGACGGTGACGACGGTGTCGACTTCGGTCTGCTCCGCCGTGAGCGTCACCACGGGGCTGCTGTAGCGAATGCCGCCGGACGAAACCGAGGCGAGATAGACCACGTTCGGCTCGATGCTCAGCTCGGTGAATTCAAACTGCCCCCCGGCGTCGACGGTCATCGTAACGGCGGACATCGGCTGGAAGTCGACAAAGGCTTCCAGCGTCACCTGCGCGCTTTCCACCGCCGGACCACCCGCCGTCCCCTGCACCACAGCGCCGCGGATGATGCCGTTGCCGGGGCGCAGGCCCGATTCCCAGGCCGGCACATAGCTGAAGGTGCGCACAGCTTCCAGCACGTTGCGCTGCTCCGCCAATGTCCACTCGGCGCCGATCTCCGGGTGCGCCGTCTGCCAGCCCGCCATCCAGTCGGCCTGGCTGCGCGCCATGGCATAGACCGGGTCGGAGAAGTCGGGCAGCGGCTGGTCCGCCGTGGCGTCGGGGCCGTCGCCCGCGCCGCTTTCGCCGTGACAGCCGGCGCAACTGGCGGCGTAGAACTCCGCGCCCTGCTGCGTCGCCTGCTCGTTCGTGTGCAAGCCCCAGGCAAAGGCCACCGTCTGCCAGATCTCCTCGTCGGACAACTGGTTTTGCCAGGGCGGCATCAGCTTGTCCAGCCAGCCGAATTTGGTGGTGTGAAAGAGTTGCGCCGGGCTGCGCTCCCACACGGCGTCGGGGTCGGCGAAGGCCGTGGGCGGCCCGGGCAAGTCGGCCGCAGTCGGCCCGTCGCCCATGCCCTGCTCGCCGTGACAGGGCGCGCAATTCTGGGCAAAGGAGCTTGCGCCCAACCGCGCGGCGGGCGGGCCGGTCGGCGGCGTCACCTGGTTGATGTCAAAGCGGGGCGGCTCCTGCGCCGCATCCTGCGCCAACAAAGGCTGGGCGGGCAAGGCGCCCGCGCCGAGCAGCGTCGCCAATAAGATTGCCGTTAGGAGGAGCGCAGCCGGCCGCACGCAGCGCCCCGCGGCGGAACGGTATTTGTCAAAACACAGCCACAATCGCATGGAGGGCGACCTTCAGGGACTAGATGAGATGTTGGGTAAGAAAAGAGGGGGTCAGTCCGGCGCAAGCCGACTAGCGCGCCGCCTCGACAAAGACCTCGTCCGGCTCCTCTTCATAACGGCTGGGGCATTTCAACAACAAGGTTTCCGCCTGGAAAGAGCCGTCGGGCAACAGTTCACCCTCGACGATGGCCGAAGCCGCCCGCTGGAAGTTGTCCGGGCGCGGGCCGTAGAAGACGATGGGCAACTGCGAGCCGTCTTCGTCGCTGATGGAAAAGCGCAGCGTGATCTCCTGGGCATTCCAGTCTTCGCTGCCGTCCACGACGGTGCCGCTGACGCGCACGCGCTCGCCGACGATGCTCTGGCTCTGCTGCCCCAGTTCGGTCACGGTCAGGTAATAGGCGCCCGTGGAGACGGTTGCCTGCACGATCAAAGTGATGATCAACGCCACCACCAAGATGCCGCCAATAATGAACTTGAGGTTCTTGTTGGCAGCCTGCTTCGTTTCCAAATCCTGGGGAATGGACTGCGCCTGGTCCAGAGCTTGGTTCAGAGGCGCTTGCGTCAGGGAAGATTGTGTCATAAATAGGTCCTCACATGCCGGCGAGACCGGACCATTCGCCGCGCGGGCAAGCGTTAGGTACGCGGCGGCGTGTCATCGACAAAACGATTTGCCGTGCCAATCAAGGTGTACGGGGATAGTGTACCGTAGGATGCGCCAGCGGTCAATCATGAATCTGTGTGTTCGCGCCCTCCGTACGTCAAATATCAGATGCGATCTATATAATATGACGTTTGACATACACGGAACCTTGTACAATAATTTCTCATAGCGTGAACAGCGCGAGCAGAGGATCGTTCTCGTTCCATACTTGCGCGGGATGCGCCTTTTGTGGCAAAAGTATGGCAGACAAATGTATAGACAAGTATAACGACAGCGCACCCTTCGTTTTTCCGATCAACCAAATCCATCCAACGAGATTCTTGGCGCCGCCAAGACGCCCTAGGAGCGCATCCATCATGCAAGCGCAGCCGCTTTTCGCCTACTTCGCCGCCAACCGGCCGGCCATGCTGGAT
>JBBSBO010000152.1:0-6342 GCA_038251215.1 Caldilineales bacterium | reverse complement strand
TGACACACCTACACCCGGCAAAGGAGCCGCCCATGTCCTCCCGCCAACCCGCTCACCCCCGCGACCCGGCCCCCAATGCGCCCGCAACAGACGACGCAGCCATGGAGCTGCCCCCGCCCCTGCGCGCGGACAGCAGCCTGACCGCGGCCGCGGCGGCCTTCGGCGAATACATGGTGCGCAAAGGCTTCAGCGACAACACGATCAAGGCGTTTCGCAACGACCTCAAGATCCTGCTCGGCTATCTCGGCCCCGACACGCCGCTCCTGCGCGTGGGCACGCACAACTTGGAGGAGTTCCTGGACTGGCTGCAACACGGGCGCGGCAAGCCGTGCAGCGCCAAGACCCTCACGCGGCGCATCACCACGCTCAAGGTCTTCTTCGGCTGGCTGCACGGCATCGGCGTCCTCGGCACGGACCCCGCCGAGCCGGTTATCCAGCAGTCGGCGCGCACCCCGCTGCCCAAAATCCTGCACGACGCCGAGCTTAACCGCCTCGTGCGCGCCGCGCAAGATTATCTGTGGGACCGCCCACGCGCCGACGCCCGCCCCTATCTGCTCGTCAGCCTGCTCCTGCAAACCGGAATGAAAAAGGCGGAGTGCGCCAACCTGCTCCTCACGGACCTCGAAGCCGAAGACCCGCAGAACCTGCAAGCCGTGGTGCGCTATCGCGAAGAGCGCAACGCCCACAAGAATCGCCGCCTCAGCCTGCACCCCAGCATCTTGCCCGCCTTCAACCAATACCGCGAGCAGTACAAGCCGGAGACCTACCTCTTTGAATGTACGCCGCGCAACCTGGAATACGTGCTGGAAGAAGTCGGCGAGCGCGCCGGCATCCATTCCGTCCAGGTCGGCTTCGAGACTTTACGCTGGACGTCCGCCGTCAACGATTTTCGCCACGGCATGCCCGAAGAGCAATTGCGGCAAAAGATTGGTCTGAGCAAAATCTCCTGGCGCGAGACGCGCGAAAAGATCTTCGCCCTCACCGGCAGGCAATCAGGCTAACCACAAGAACAACAAAAGCAGAATTGCCTTTGCCTATGCCGCCACGACCCGGCGGCGGCTGGCAATGAAGGCCAGCACGGCGCCCACGACAAACAACCCGATGTTGAGCATAAACGGCAAGCTGCGGTTGATCGCCGACATCTGCCCGCCGATCCAGCCAAAGGGCGACGTACACAACAGCACGACCAGGTAGAGGATCGCCATGATGCGGGCGCGCTCCTTGGCGTCGACGCTGATTGCCACCAGCTTGTCCAGCAGCGTACTGATCGCCGGGTAGCTGCACCCTTCCAGGATCACCGCCAGCACGATCAAGCCATATTGCTGCGGGGCAATGCTGATCAGGATGACCCAACTCAAGATCATGCCGCTAAAGCCGAAGACCATCGGCTTGCGCGCGTCCATCTCGCGCAGCCGCGGCATCACGGTAAAATAGAACAGCAGCATCACCATCGAGCGCACGAAATAGAAGAGAGGCAGATACGCCGCCGGCGCCTGCAACTTTTCGGTCACCATGATCGACCAGAAGGTGACGTTGATCATGTTGCCCACGCCCACGATCACCATCAGCCCGCCCGTGATCAGCGTCTCCGGCGATTGCAGCAGTTGGCGCACCACAAATTGCGACTCGCGCAAGATCAACCAGATCGACTGCTGCCGCGTCTCTTCCATGCGCGCCAGCCCCTGCTCTGTCTCCTCCACCATCATATTCATCACGATGAACTTGACCGTCATCATCACGAAGGCGAGCAGATACAGCCCGCGCATGGTGGGCACCAACGAGAAGCTGGCGATCAACAGGCTGGTGATCGGCGAGAAGAACGCCGCCACCAAGCCCGAGATATAGATTAACGACCACACATCCACCAACAGGCGCGGCTCCGTCGCCTCCACCAGTAGGCACTGCCACGAGTTATGCGTGATGCGCCAAGCGCTGTTGATGAGCGCCGCGACCAGGAAGTAGTTGAAATCCTGCGCGATCGCCCAAATCAGACAGGGGATGCTCCACGTGATCATGTCGACGACAAAGGTCGTGCGTTTGCGCCCGAACTTGTCGGTGATCGCCCCGCTTAGCGCCGTCCAAAACACCTGCATGCCCAAACTGATGCTGGCGAGTAGGCCAATTTGAATATCAGTCAGACCGAGCGCCAACATATAAACCGAAACAAAGGGTGCATACAGGTTGAAGGGGATGCCCCACAGCGGTTCGGTAAAGACGATGCCGCGCACGTTGCCGCGCAGACTGCGCAACGTGGCGATCAGGGGGTGCCGGAGTACGGCGCTGGTGACCAAAATCGTCCGTCGTTTCTGGTAGACAAACAGAATCATGCCAAGCCGGCAGGCAAAACAAGAGCCGGACGAGCCGGCATGGAGCAAGGCGGCTGGCGCTGCGTGCGACTTGCGGCTGTATCTTATCCCGCCTCGCTGCCCGCAACAAAAACAAGGCCGACTAAATCTGCGCGCCCGCTTGCGTTTTCGCCATCCGCGCCCGATCTTCGGTACAATCTAGCCAGCGCACTTGCTAAACCGCCGCGGCGACCAGGTTGCCGCGCCCGTAAAGAGCCTAGCCCAAGCAGAAAGGGAGCCGCGTGAAGGGAGCCGAAGCGCTTTTGCGTACACTCGTTGCCGGCGGCGTCGATGTTTGCTTCACCAACCCCGGCACATCCGAGATGCAATTTGTCGCCGCGCTGGACCGGACGCCGGAGATGCGTGCCGTGCTGACGCTCTTCGAGGGGGTCGCCACGGGCGCAGCCGACGGCTACGCGCGCATGGCGGGCAAGCCCGCCGCCACGCTTCTGCACCTTGGCCCCGGCCTCGCCAACGGCCTGGCGAACCTGCACAACGCCCAGCGCGCCAGGGTTCCCCTCGTCAACATCGTGGGCGAGCACGCCACCAGCCACCGCCAATACGACGCACCGCTCACATCGGACATCGCGGGCTATGCCCGCCAGGCGTCCGGCTGGGTGCGCAGCGTGTCGCACGTGCAGACCATGGGCAGCGACACCGCCGCCGCGATTGCCGCCGCCACCCAGGCCCCTGGGCGCATCGCCACGCTGATCACGCCCGCCGACTGTACCTGGCTAGAGGGCGCGGCACCCGCGGCTGTGAGCGCACCGCCGCCGCCCGCACGGGTAGACGAGGCGACACTCCAATCCGTTGCCGCCGTGCTGCGCCGCGGCGAGCCGGTTATGCTCCTGCTATGCGGCGCCGCGCTGCACGAAGACGCCCTGACAGATGCCGGGCGCATTGCCGCGGGTACAGGCGCCCGCATCGCCGCCGCCACCTTCTTTGCCCGCCTGCCTCGCGGGGCCGGGCGCGTGGCGCTCGAACGTCTGCCCTACCCCATCGATCAGGCCCTAGAGTTCCTGCAGGGCGTGCGCCACCTGATCTTGATCGGCGCCGACGCACCCGTCTCTTTCTTTGCCTACCCGGGCAAGCCCAGTTGGCTGACGCCGCCGGACGCGCAACTCCACATCCTGGCGCGGCCGGAGCACGACCTGCCTGACGCGCTGGCGCGCCTCGCTGAGGCGGTCAACGCGCCGCCGAAACCGCTCCTCCAAAGCTTCGAGCCGCGTGCGCTGCCCGCCGGCGCGTTGACGCCCCAGGCCGTCTGCCAGGCCGTGGCCGCGCTGCTGGCGGAGCAATGTATCGTCGTCGAGGAGGCGCTCTCCTCCATGATGCTCGCCTGGGACAGCACCGCCGCCGCCGCGCCCCACGACTGGCTCGTACTCACCGGCGGCGCCATCGGCTGCGGCATGCCCGTTGCCACGGGCGCGGCCATCGCCTGCCCGCATCGCCGTGTGCTCAATCTCCAGGCCGACGGCAGCGCCGCCTACACGCTGCAAGCGCTATGGACGCAGGCGCGCGAAGGGCTGGACGTGACCACCGTCCTCTTTGCCAACCAGGCCTATCGCATCCTCGAACTGGAATATGCGCGCACCGGCGCCGGCGAGCAGCCCGGCCCCCGTGCGCAGCAGTTGCTTAGCCTGGGCAAGCCCGATATGAACTGGACGCTGCTGGCGCGCGGCATGGGCGTCCCCGCCTCACGCGCCGCCACTGCCGACGAGTTCAACGCCGCCCTGCGCGCCGCCCTCGCCACGCCCGGCCCGAACCTGATCGAGGCGATGATCTAGAGAATACAACTTTAAACCGCAAAGGGCGCAAAGGGCGCAAAGAACAACAAACAGCAAGAACCGCAGAGGTCGCTGAGGACGCAGAGAACAGCCAGGAGAAAATCTAGATAGACCTGTGGGCTGTGACATGAATCCCGAAATGTGACCTCTTTGATCTGTGGAAATCCGCTAAATCCGCGCCATCCGCGTTCTATTCTTACGCCACAAGAAAGGAAACACCCTATGCACCCATTCGAGGACCTCAAAGTGCCGGAGCAAGCCGTGGGCATCCACTGGTTTGGGCAAAGCTCGTTCGCCCTCAAGGACGCCGCGGGGACGGTGGTCCAGGTGGACCCGTACTTCCCGTCGCAACGCCCGCCGGAGAAGTTCATCCACGCCACGCCGCCCCTGGACGAGACGACCCTGCCCACGGACTACGTGCTGCTGACCCACAATCACGGCGACCACACTTGGGCGGAGTCGCTGTTGCGCATCCACCAGGCTTTCCCCGCCTGCCGCTTCGTCGGCCCACGCGAGAGCATCGCCAACCTGCTGGACCACGGCGTGCCCGAAGCCCTGCTCACCACCGTAGCCGCAGGCGACGTCGTGGCGCTGGACACGGTGATCGCCCATGCCGTGTGGGCCAAGCCGCCCGCCGGCGCGCCCGACGACGGCATCGACCCGCCCGACGTGACGCACCTGGGCTATGTGGTAGAGATCGGCGGCGTGCGCGTCTATATCTCCGGCGACCCCATCAACACCTTCGCCGAGCACGACGAACTGCTGGCGCCCATCGCCGCGCTGCGCCCGGACATCGGCTTCCTCACCACGCATCCCAGCGAGGGCGAGTTCCCCTTCTTCGCCGGCTCGGCCAAAATCGCCACGGCGCTGGGGCTGAAGGTAGCCGTGCCTGCGCACTACGCCTGCTTCGTCAAGCGCACCTATGACCCGCAGGAATGGGCCGCGCACCTGCCGCAGGACGGGCCGCAGCCGCTCATCATCCCCTACAACACGGCGACGGTCTACGCCCTGCCCTAGGCGAAAACCCGGGCGAAAATGCAGCGACTAGACCCCGGCAACCTCGCGCGCAAAGGCAAAGAAGGCGCGTTTACGTTCGCTCGCAAGGCCCCAATTGACCGGCGGCGACTGGTAACCGTCGCGATAGTTGGGCGCGCCGGGGTCGAAGTAGCCCCACGAGGCATAGCGCGAAAGCGCCGCCACGAAATTGTTGGCGGGCTGCTCGAAGTCAAAGTGGTCGTCCTCGTTAAAGAGGATCGGCATGGGCTGGTAGCCGGGCACAGCGCGCGTCTGCTCCACCATCTCGGCGATGCGGCTGGGGTCGGACACGCCGTTGCCGTGCAGGAGCAGGAAGTCCGAAGCCGCCGCCACGTTGGCTGTGGGCACGGCATTGCCGCGAAAGCTCGTGCCCACCAGCAGGCGTTGCCCGTCCGCCGTGATGCCCTGCGCCCGCTCGATCAGTTCATGCACGCGCGGCGGCGTCAGGATTTCGTGCTCATAGCGCGGGATGTCGCATTCGTTGTTGATTTCCAGCAACACATGCGCGTGGCCCTGCTCCAGCAGCCAATACACCGTGTTGTCGACGGCGGCGATGACGGCGGCTTCGTCGCGCAGCCGCTCGTCCTGCCCGAAGTAGAAAATGCCCAGGATGGCGACCATGCCCAGCTCGTCCAGCCGCTCCAACACGCGCTGCATACGGTCGAGATAGGCCGCCTTGAATTCGCCCGTCGGCGTGAAGACCGAGTTGTCCCACGGCTGCTCTTTGCTGTAGCCTTCGGGGCTGCCGCCCTGGAAGTTGACGGTGACGGCGAGTACGCCATGCTCGCGATAGAGGGGCAGCGCCTCGATGAACTCCGTCACGTTGCGCTCCGCGTCCCACGCGCCCGTATCCGGGTAGGCCCAGCGGCTGCGCGTGGCGGGGTTGGCGTCGTCGAACGTGGCCTGCACCATGCGCGTATTGAGGAGCAGCCCCTCCAGCGGATACCCGCGGAAGCTGCGCCCGGCATAGGTCGGGCGTCCATCCACGTGGAACTTATCTGCGACAATGCTGACGGCGGTCATGCGACACTCCTTGCTTGGCGGGGATGCGCCGCTACAGTATGATAGCGCAAGATGATAGCGCAAGATGATAGCGCAAGATATGATAGCGCAGGAGGCAATCACGCTAGAGCAATCAACGGCGGCTGCCCTATCCTAGCACGAAACAACTTCGG
>JBBSBO010000151.1:0-6351 GCA_038251215.1 Caldilineales bacterium | reverse complement strand
TTCCTAAAAGAAGTATGCCGCCGATTGCGATCAACGTCCAGTTCGCTTGACGCGGCGCGGCGGCGCTCATGGTGAATTCGCCCTGCCCGTTGCCCTCGCGGCCTTGCACCGCCAGTGAGACGCGCCAGTCGCCCGCGCTGGGCAGGATGGCGTCTGTCTCGTAATAGATGTTGCCCAGGGAGGATTGCAGCGTGGCTTGCGTCGTCAGCGGCGCGCTGGAACCGTCCAGCGGCGTCAAGGTGACGACGACCGTGGCGTCGGTGATGGGCGTCTCCGTAGGTTCAGATTGGACTGCGTTGTCCGTCGCCTGCGTGACGGCAATGGTCAGGTGTACTTCGCCGGCGCGCATCGGCTCCGGCTGCGTCCACGCGTAGAGCCGGTAGGGTCCTGCGGGCTGGTTAGCCAGGCGGGGCGTGCCGCCGCCGTGCGCCGCTGCCGGGCGGGTCGGCAGCGCGACGGCAAGGAGCAAGGCCATCAGCGCCGCGGACAGCCATGTCGGAGTGTGGGCCAGGGCGCGGACGGGGGCGCTGCCGCGGCCGGCCTGCCTCATGGCGAATCCGCGCCGTGCGGTTTGGCGTCGTCCAGCCGCTTCCAGCGGTTCTGCACCACGCGATGCTCCAGCCCGGGCGCGATGAACTTGTCGTCGGCGTCCCAGTCAACCGGCAAGACGGGCGGCGCATCCTTGGCCCCAAACATACGCGCCAGCACAATGATCGCGGCCAGAATAAACATCATGCTGCCGGGGATCCACATGATCACGCCGCTGATCATTTGGTCCTGCATGGCGCTGAAGCCCCAGATGCGTGGGGCCGAGAGGTAATAGGTGTAGATGACGTTGGAAGCAAAGGCGATCGATACGGCGACCGCCATATTGGGCGGTACTACGCCGATCAGGTAGGCGAGGTTGGCCCAGCCGGAGCGCTTGCCGTGGATGTGCGGGGCCGCGCCGGTCACATGCCACCAGAAGAGCAGCGCCGCCGCAAAGAAAGTGATATGCTCCAGGTCATGCACCCAGTTGATGCGCAGCGCTAAATCATAGAGGTTGGCGTCGTGCCAGCCCAAATAGATTGTGAGGAAGACCAGCCAGGCTACAAAAGGCTTGGTTGCCGCGGCAAAGGTACGGCGAAAGGCGGACGGCCCGGCGAATAAGGCAGAGACGTGTCGCCTCCAGGCCGGCGGCAGCGACCATACCATGAAGGGGAAAGGGTTGGCCAGAAGCAGCAGCGGAGCCGCGATCATGATCGACAGCATGTGCTGCACCATGTGCATAAAAAAGAGCTGGTCGCCCAACCGGTCGATGGGCGACAGCAGCGAAACCGCGAGCACAATCAGTCCGGCATAGTACGACGCTAGGCGCGTCCACGTAGCCATTTGGCCGCGCCGGCTTTGTCTGTGTAGCCTGACCCAACCCAGCGTATACAGCGCGCCGAGTGAGAGCAGCACGAAGACAATCTCGGGGCGCCAATCCCAGGACGAAAGCAGCGCCTTGACTAGAGGATGCACGATCCGGCCAAGCCTTCCTCTGCGGGCGGAGGCAGGCGCTTGGCTGGAAACTCAACTCCCCGCATGCCCGCCCCCACTGCCTACTTCTTACGCGCGACTGCCCAACCTAATGCGCCACCGTTCCGATCAAATACAGCGCTGGGTAAAAGAAGATCCACACGACATCGACATAATGCCAGTAGATGGCGCAGGACTCGACGCCCCAATGCTGCTCGGACGAGAAGCCGCCCTTGCGCCCGATGTTCCATATGATGGCGATGAAGATGATGCCGGAGATGACGTGCAGCGCGTGCATGCCGGTCATGGCGAAAACTACCGCGCCGTAAACGTTGTCACCAGGCCTCAGGTGGCCTTCATACAGGGCGGGGAAGAGACCCCACTCGAAGACCATCACGCCGATTAGAAAGGTCGCGCCGAGCACGGCGGTAATGACCAAGCCAACCAGAAAGGTGCGGCGGTCGCCGTGTTCCATGGCGGTCTCAGACAGATTCATCGAAAAGCTGCTCAACAGCAGCACGGCGGTGACGATCAGGCCAATTGTCTGATCCAGCGGGGGCCGTGTGGTTCCCCACAAGAAGAAGCGCGTGACGAGCAAGCCGCCGAACAAAAACGCTTCCGAGATAAAGAAGAGCCACAGGCCCATGCGGTTGTTGCGCAGTTGGCGCGTGTAGTCGTTGAGGGCAGCGGTCACGGTGGTCATGGCTTAATGCTCCTCCTGCGGCGCCCACAGGCGTGACACGTGCATGTAGGCCGTGATCACGATGATGGCCTTGAAGAGCGCGATCAACATCAGAAAGATCACGCTTTGGAAGTGAATGGCGATATAGAATTCGGCAATGGTCAGCACGGCCAAAACCAGCGCCACCATGGCGGAGCGTCCATAGGACTGGATACGAACGCTGTTGTTCATGTGCGATTCCCCCTTTTCCGTCGTAGTAGTGAATTCTCCAGGCGCTAGAGCTTGGCAGGACCTGGCCCTAGCGCCTGGCTGCCGCGCCGGCTCAGTCGTCCCCTGCCGGCACAGGGGTCATGCGCACATAGCTCGAGTTGGGCACGCCGTAGTCATACGGCTCGCCGACCACTGTGATGGGCGAGGCGAAGCTGTGTTCGGGCACAGGCGAAGGGATCTGTCATTCCGGCGAGCGCGAGCGCCACGGGTTGTCGCCCGCTACGCGCCCCACTTCGGCGCTGGTCAGCAGGTTGTAGATCATGAGCAGCACAGAGAAGGCGATGGTGAAGGCCGCGATCGTGATCAGCACATGGCCGAATTCTACGCCGAGCGCCGGGTCGTAGTCGGCAATGCGCCGGCGCATGCCCATCACGCCCACCGACATCTGCCCGATGCTCATCACCCAGAATGCGGGCGTCATTAGCCAGAAGTGAACCTTGCCCAGCGTCTCGTCGTACATGCGCCCGGTGATCTTGGGATACCAGAAGTAGATGGCGGCGAAGAACGGGAAAATGAAACCGCCGAAGATGGTGGCATGGAAATGGCCCACCACAAAGTAGGTGTCGTGCAAGAAGAGGTCGGTTGCCGTCGTCGCCAGGATCGGCCCGCTGAGGCCGCCGATGAGGAAGACCGAGATGGCGCCCAGCACAAAGAGCATGGGTGTGGGGAAGGTCAGTTTACCGCCCCACATGGTGCCCAGCCAACTGAAAAACTTGACGCCCGTCGGGATCGCCACAAACAGCGTGGAGACCATAAACGGCACACGCAAGTATTCGACGTAGCCGGAGGTGAACATGTGATGGCCCCACACCAGGAAGCCGACCAGCGCAATGGCGATGCTGGACAGCGCAACCCAGCGATAGCCGAAGAGCGGCTTGCGCGAGAAGACAGGCAGAAGTTCGCTGATAATGCCCAGCCCAGGCAATACAAAGACATAGACGGCGGGGTGCGAATAGAACCAGAAGAGATGCTGGAACAGGATCGGCGTGCCGCCCTTGGCCGGGTCAAAAAAGCCCATGCCCAGCAGTCGCTGGAAGGAGAGCATGAGGAACGCCTGCCCGATCAGCTGCGTTGCCGTGAGCTGGATGATGCTGGTCGCCAACACGGCCCAGCAGAAGATGGGCATGCGGAAGAGGCTCATCCCCGGCGGGCGCATGAGCAGGATCGTAGCGATCAGGTTGACCGAGCCGAGGATCGACGAGAGGCCGATGAAGAAGATGGCGTAGAAGGTGAATTGAAAGCCGACCGGCCCGATGATGCTCAGCGGCGGGTAGACCGTCCAGCCGCCATCCCAGCCATAGTTCAGGCTCAAGAGCAAGGTGGTGATGCCGGGGACATTGACCCAGAAGGCGAAAGCGTTGAGGCGCGGGAAGGCCATGTCCTCGGCGCCGAGCATCAGCGGGACTAGATAGTTGGCCATGGCGCCGATGCCAATCAGGATGGAGGCCAGCGCAGCCCAGCCGTGCATGGAGAAATAGGTGTTATAGCTGGCGGGGTCCAGGAACTGAAAACCGCTCCTGGCAAGCTCGGTGCGGAAGATGACGGCGAAGAGGCCGCCAATGCCGAGGACGATCAGGCTGGTGACGCCGTATTGGATGCCGATCACCTTGTGGTTATAGTCGACGCTGAAGTAGCGCGTCCAGCTGGGTTGGCCCGGCGGCGGCCCGTGGTGCAGCGGCGTGGGGATGCCGCGCATCCACTTGAACCAGTCGCTCAGCGCGCCCACCCCAATCAGGAAGCTGATGGCGCCGAGTACGATGCCGCCCACCAAAGCCGGCTCCTGGCTCCAAACAGGGTCCATGCCCAGCGCCAGCCGCGCCGCCATCACGAGCAACATGCCCGTGACGAAACCGACGACTTGCCCGACCAGACCGCGTACCAGACCTAATGACCAGAGTGTCATATGCGCCCTCTTTCTTTGTTGCTCTCGCCTAGTTTGTCTGAGCCGCCGATTGGGCGCTTTCGTCGGTCTGGGCCACAGCAGGAGCTGCTTCCGCGGCCGGCGCCGGCGCCACTCTCGCCGACTGGTCGGCGAGCCATTGCTCATATTCCGCCTGGTCCACAATGCGGACCGGCGCGATCATGCTGTAGTGGCTGCGCCCGCACAGTTCGGCGCAACTGAGGTTATATTCGCCGGCGATCACCGGCGTGAAGCGGATCGTCGTCGTCATGCCGGGCACTAGGTCCTGCTTTACGCGCATCTCGGGGATCCAGAAGGAATGGATGACGTCGCGCGCGGTCATATCCATACGCGCCAGCTGGTCCACGGGCAGCACAAGCTCCGGCGAAACAATGCCTGTGCCGGGGTATTCAAATGACCAGGCCCACTGGAAGCCGGTGACGTTGACCACCACTTCATTCGGGGCCGCCTTCGTGATGGAGGTAAGGGCGCGGATGCCGAAGAAGGCAAAGACGAACACCACGATTAAGGGGATAACGGTCCACGCGATCTCCAGGGTGGTATTGCCCTCGAAGTGAACGCCTTCGCTCTCATCGCCGTCGCGTTTGCGAAAGACAAAGAGGCTGTAGAGCATGATCACGATAACCAGCGAAAACAGGAAGGCGATCAGCGTCAGATGCCAGCCGGCGAGTTGGTCGATGATCTGCGCCTGGGCGCTGCCCTGGACAGGCATGGGCAACAAGGCTTTGAGCAGAATATCCATCACCACCGTACTAATCGCCACCAGCACGCCGGCGATGATAAAATGACGGGTATCGGTTGCGGACTTTGGCATGGCTGCGTGCGCTCCTACATCTCATACATCTTTGTTTTGATCGAACTGGTTTTGATTGGACCGAACCAAATCGCGTGTTGAATCGTGCTCAACGTGATCCGGCTCCTGCTTGACGGCTAAATTGACCTGTCTGTTTTGACCTGCCTGCGCCGAGTCGCGTGCTAGTGTACCGCACGCCCACTCTGCTTCAACATGAGCTTCGTTCCAATGTCGTTCGCCATTTCCGTCAATTCGCGACAAGTTATGGCGAGAAAGCGATAGACCCGTACTAGGCAAATGAGGCGACCGATAGCGCCGCCATCATCAGGATCGGCAGTGCGGTCAGCACGGCTTCTAGGGTGATATCAAATGTGAAGGCCGTCTTGCGCGTGGCGGCGTTCTGTGCTTGATACGCGCGCAGCGAGGCGGCGGTCGATTGCACCAGCAAGACTTGCAGCGCGATGAACAACGCAAAGCTGCCTATGGCGAGAATGGTCAACGCGCGGCCCGAGCCAAGCCAGGCAAAACCAAACTGCGGCAACGCCGCCGCGGCGGCGGGCATGTAGCTCAGCGCGATCCAGGCGACGGTGGCGGCTAGGATCAGAATGGAGCTGATTATTTGCACTTGTTTGCGCATGTTTCTCCTCAACTTCCTGGTTGCAAGGGGCTGGTTGCAATGGGCGCGGATTGTACCAGCCTTGATCGCGCCTGTCAAACGTAATCTGCTCTTTTGGACATTTTCGCGACAAATCCATCCGTACGGCGGGCGGGGCGCTTCCCATTGACTCGCTTCGCATGATATTTAGCGTGAAATTCGGCGCAGCAATGCTCGCGATTTCGGCGAGGCGGCTGCTTTGACAAGTGCGCGACAATCGTCTAGAATGATGGCGTTGTTTAGAACGGTTCCAAAGTGCCACGAGGCGTATGGCGGAACAGATCTGCGAAAGGCGCAGGGATCGACATGGCGAAAACCGACATTTTTCTCAGTGCGCTCAAGCTTTCGGGTCGGCGCGTGACCGAACAACGGCGCATCATTTGCGACTACCTGGCGAGTTGCCGCAGCCACCCCACGGCCTCACGCATTTACGCCGAACTGGCGGTCGATCACCCTGAGATCAGCCGCGCCACGGTCTACAACACGTTGAACGCCTTGCAGGAGCTGGGCGCGCTGGTGGAGATCAGCTT
>JBBSBO010000150.1:0-6378 GCA_038251215.1 Caldilineales bacterium | reverse complement strand
TTAGGCGTTCATCGCTAGACGTCCTATAGGTCCATTGCCGGGCCGGTTGAATATTCTAACCACGAATATTACCGGCGCGGCGCGCTTTGGTTTCCACCCCGAAAACCCCGGTCTGCGCCCCTCTGATCTTCGCCGATCTTGGCTGATCTTAGCCAACGTGGTTCTGAGGCGCCTAGCCGCCTGTGCAGGACACAGCCGCGGTGCAGCGTTGTCGCCGCAGGGCGCGCTCGGAGCCGCTTGGCCGGATCACAGATCGCTTCGCTGCCGTTGTGGGGCGCGGCGAGCGCCGGGAAGGGACGCCGGAAATAGATGCCGGAAATAGACGTGGCGCCATGGTTGGGCGGGTTGATAAAGGAGAAAAATGTGAGCAACGATTCTGACGGCTGTAGCTTGAACCTGGTAAACGGTCTGCCGGCGCGACAAGGGCTGTATGACCCGCGCTTCGAGCACGATGCCTGCGGCGTCGGCTTTGTTGTGCATGTCAAGGGCGAGAAATCGCACACGATTGTCGAAAATGCCTTTGCCGTACTCAATAACCTCGACCACCGAGGCGCTTGTGGGGCCGAGGAGAACACCGGCGACGGCGCCGGCATGTTGATCCAGCTGCCGCACAAGTTCTTCCGCAAGGTGAGCGCGCAGGCCGGCTTTGCTCTGCCCGACCCCGGAGACTATGGTGTGGGCATGCTCTTCTTGCCGCAAGACGCGGCGGCGCGCCAACGCTGCATGGCTGTGGTCGAAGAGATCGTGCGTGACGAGGGCGAGCAACTGCTGGGCTGGCGCGAGGTCCCCACGGACCCCGCTTTGCTGGGTAGCGGCGCGCGCCGCCGCATGCCGTCCGTCTACCAGCTCTTCATCGGCTGCAACCTGGACACGCTGCCCCAGACCGACGACCTGGCTTTCGAGCGCAAGCTGTATGTGATCCGCCGCCGCGCCGAAAACGCCGTGCGCCAAGAATGCGCCAACGACGCCACGCGCACGGGCGAGCTGTTCTACTTCGCCAGCCTCTCCAGCCGCACCATCGTCTATAAGGGCATGTTGCGCTGCGCCCAGTTGGCGGCTTTCTACCCGGAGATGCTCGACCCGGACGTGGAGAGCGCCATCGCCGTGATTCACTCGCGCTTCAGCACCAACACCTTCCCCACCTGGGAGCGCGCTCACCCCTACCGCTATATGATCCACAACGGCGAGATCAACACCCTGCGCGGCAACGTCAACTGGATGACCGCGCGCGAGTCGCAGTTGCAATCGCCGCTATGGGGCGACGACATGGCGAAGGTGCTGCCCATCATCGACCAGACCGGCAGCGACTCCGCCATGTTCGACAACTGCCTCGAGTTCCTGGAGCTGTCGGGGCGCTCCTTGCCCCACGTCATGATGATGATGATCCCCGAGCCGTGGTCCAACCACGACAGCATGGACGCGCAGAAGCGCGCCTTCTACGAATATCACAGCACCTTGATGGAACCGTGGGACGGCCCGGCCTCGATTGCCTTCACCGACGGGACCGTGGTCGGCGCGGTGCTTGACCGCAACGGGCTGCGCCCCTCGCGCTACTATGTCACCAAAGATGACCTGGTGATCATGGCGTCGGAGGTGGGCGTGCTGGATGTGCCGCCCGAGAACGTGCTGGAGAAGCGGCGGCTGGAGCCGGGGCGCATGTTCCTGGTGGACACGGCGCAGGGGCGCATCATCTCTGACGAAGAGATCAAGCAGACGATGGCGGCGCAGCATCCCTATCAGGAGTGGCTGGACCAATACCTGGTCGAACTGGACGACATCGAGGACGCCGGCCTGACACCGGAGCCGCACCAGGAGGCGCTGGTGCAGCGCCAGCAGGCCTTCGGCTATACCTACGAACAACTGCGCAAAATCCTGGGGCCGATGGCGAACGACGGCGTCGAGCCGATCGGCGCCATGGGCAACGACACGCCGCACGCCGTGCTCTCCGACGTGCCGCAACTGCTCTACAACTATTTCCGCCAGTTGTTTGCCCAGGTAACCAACCCGCCCATCGACTCGATCCGCGAGGAGCTGGTGACCGCCAGCGACGTGATGATGGGCACGGAGCTGAACCTGCTGGAGACGCTGCCGGAAAGCTGCCGCCAGATCCGCCTGACCTCTCCCGTGCTGAGCAACGCCGACCTCGTCAAGATCCGCGGCATCCACCAGCCGGGCTTCCGTTCGCAGACCTTCCCCATCCTCTTCAACCCGGACGAGGGCAGCGCCGGGCTGGAGCGCTCGCTGGAAGAGCTGTTCGCGGCGGTGGACGCGGCCATCGCACAGGGCGTCAACATCTTGGTGCTGTCGGACCGCGGCCTCAGCCGCGAGCGCGCGGCCATCCCCGCCCTGTTGGCGGTGGCGGGCCTGCACCATCACCTAATTCGCAACGGCAAACGTACGCAAGTGACGCTGATCCTCGAATCCGGCGAGCCGCGCGAGGTGCATCACTTCGCCGTGCTGATCGGCTACGGCGCCACCGCCATCAACCCCTACGTGGCCTACGAATCGCTGGGCGAGATGATCCGCGAGGGCATGTTGCCCGGCCTGAGCTACGACAAGGCCGTCTATAACTACCGCAAGGCGCTGGTCAAGAGCGTGGTCAAGGTCTGCTCCAAGATGGGCATCTCCACCATCCAAAGCTACTGCGGCGCGCAGATTTTCGAGGCGCTGGGCTTGAGTACGCGCTTCGTGGACAAGTACTTCACGTGGACGCCAACGCGCGTCGAAGGCATCGGCGTGGAGGAGGTCACTGAGGAGACGGTGCGCCGCCATCGCCGCGCCTTCCCCGCCCGCTCGACCAACGGGCTGGTGCTGCCCGCCGGCGGCGATTACCAATGGCGGCACGACGGCGAGCGCCACGTCCTCAACCCGCAGACGATCCATCTCTTGCAGAAGTCCGTGCGCGGCAACGACTATGCGGCGTTCAACCGCTACACGGCGCTGGTCAACGAGCAGAGCCACGCCACCAACACGCTGCGCGGCCTGCTCGACTTTAAGTTCGACGCCGCGCCGATCCCGCTGGAGGAGGTGGAGCCGGTCGAGGCAATCGTCAAGCGTTTCAAGACCGGCGCCATGTCCTACGGCTCGATCAGTAAAGAGGCGCACGAGGCTCTGGCGATTGCTATGAACCGCATCGGCGGCAAGAGCAACACCGGCGAAGGCGGCGAGGACCCGGCGCGCTACATCCCCGATGCCAACGGCGACAGCCGCAGCAGCGCCATCAAGCAGGTGGCGTCCGGGCGCTTCGGCGTCACAAGCTATTACCTGGTCAATGCGCAGGAGCTTCAGATCAAGATGGCGCAGGGAGCCAAGCCGGGCGAAGGCGGTCAATTGCCCGGGCGCAAGATCTACCCATGGGTGGCGAAGGTGCGCTACTCGACGCCGGGCGTGGGCTTGATTTCGCCGCCCCCGCACCATGATATTTACTCGATTGAGGACCTGGGCGAGCTGATCCACGACCTCAAGAACGCCAACCAATACGCCCGCATCAACGTCAAGTTGGTGGCGGAGGTGGGCGTGGGCACCGTCGCCGCGGGCGTGGCGAAGGGCCATGCCGACGTGATCCTGATCAGCGGGCACGACGGCGGCACGGGCGCTTCGCCCTTCTCCAGCATCAAGCACGCCGGCCTGCCCTGGGAGTTGGGCGTAGCCGAGACGCACCAAACGCTGGTGCTCAACAACCTGCGCAGCCGCGTGGTGGTGGAGACCGACGGGCAGTTGCGCACCGGGCGCGACCTTGCCATCGCCGCCCTGCTCGGCGCGGAGGAGTATGGCTTCGCCACCAGCCCGCTGGTGGTGTTGGGCTGTATTATGATGCGCGTCTGCCACCTGGATACCTGCCCAGTGGGCGTGGCGACGCAAAACCCGGAGCTGCGCAAAAAGTTCACCGGCGACCCGCAGCACGTGGTCAACTATATGTACTTCCTGGCGCAGGAGCTGCGCGAGATCATGGCGCAGCTGGGCTTCCGCACCGTCAACGAGATGATCGGCCGCGTGGACCGGCTGGAGCCGCGCCAGGCGATCGAGCACTGGAAGGCCAAGGGGCTGGACTTCTCCAGCATCCTCTACCAGCCGCCTGTGCCGGACAATGTGGGCCGCTACTGCCAGATCCCGCAGAACCACGGGCTGGAGATGGCGCTGGACAGCACGACTCTGCTCGAGCTGTGTAAGCCGGCGCTGGAGGAAGGCAAGCGCGTAGCGGCGACGCTGCCCATCCGCAACACCAATCGCGTGGTCGGTACGATGGTAGGCAGCGAGATAAGCCGGCGCTACGGTGAGGCCGGCCTGCCCGACGACACGATTGAGCTGCACTTCCAGGGGTCTGCCGGACAGAGCTTCGGCGCCTTCATCCCGCATGGCATGACGCTGGAACTGGAGGGCGACGCCAACGACTACTTTGGCAAAGGCCTGTCGGGCGGCAAGCTCATCGTCTATCCGCCCCAGGCGTCGACATTCCCGGCGGAAGAGAACATCATCATCGGCAACGTGGCCTTCTATGGGGCTACCGCCGGCGAAGCCTATGTGCGCGGCGTGGCGGGCGAACGCTTCGCCGTGCGCAACAGCGGCGTCTATGCCGTGGTGGAGGGCGTGGGCGACCACGGCTGCGAGTACATGACGGGCGGGCGCGTGGTGGTGCTGGGCCGCACGGGGCGCAACTTCGGCGCCGGCATGTCGGGCGGCATCGCCTATGTGCTGGACGAAGACGGCACGTTCGTGCAGCGTTTCAACGACGAGATGGCGGACCTGGAAACGCTGGACGACGCCGCCGAGATCGAAGAAGTGCGCGGCATGATACGGCGCCATCTGGAGTACACGGACAGCACAGCGGCGAAGCGCATCCTCGCCGAGTGGGAGACGCGGCGGCCGCGCTTCGCCAAGGTGATGCCGCGCGACTACAAGCGCATGGTGGAGGCGTTCGCCCGCGTGCAGGCCGAAGGTCTGACCGGCGACGAGGCCGCCATGGCCGCCTTTGAGCTGAACAAGAACGACGTCACGCGCGTCAGCGGCAATTAGTGAAAATGGATGCGGCGGGGCAAGCGCCCCGTCGCATTTTCGGATAGTGGATCGGAGAGAATCTCGTATGGGCAAGCCAACCGGATTTATGGAATACGCGCGTGAACTGGGCAAGGACCGCGAGCCTTTGCAACGCGTACACGATTGGGATGAGTTTCATCTGCCGCTCAGCAGCAGCACGCTGCAAGCGCAGGGCGCGCGCTGCATGGACTGCGGCGTTCCCTTTTGCCACACGGGCATCATGTTGGGCGGCATGGCTTCGGGCTGCCCGGTCAACAACCTCATCCCGGAGTGGAACGACCTGGTCTATCGCGACCAGTGGCGCGCGGCGTTGGACCGCCTGAGCAAGACCAACAACTTCCCAGAGTTCACGGGGCGCGTTTGCCCGGCGCCGTGCGAAGGAGCGTGTACGTTGGGGCTGATCGAGCCGCCGGTGACGATCAAGAGCATCGAATGCGCCATCGTCGACCGCGGCTTTGAGGAGGGCTGGATCACGCCGCACCCGCCGGCGGCGCGCACGGGCAAGCGCGTGGCGGTGATCGGCTCCGGCCCCTCCGGCTTGGCCTGCGCCGCGCAGTTGAACTCGGCGGGCCACCAGGTGACGGTCTTCGAGCGCGCCGACCGCATCGGCGGACTGCTGATGTACGGCATCCCCAACATGAAGCTGGACAAGCACGTGGTACAGCGCCGCGTGGACCTGCTGGCGGCGGAGGGCGTCGAGTTCGTCACCCACTGCGCCATCGGCACGGATGTATCGGCGCAGCAGATCCGCCAGGAATATGACGCCATGGTTCTGTGCTGCGGCGCCACCAAGTCGCGCGACCTGCCGATTGAAGGCCGCCAACTGGAGGGCATTCACTTCGCCATGGACTATCTGCGCGGCAACACGCAGCTCTTGCTCGACGGCGGCACAGGGACGGTGGGCAACGGCGCCGGGTGGCCCGCTATCTCGGCGCAGGGCAAGGACGTGATCGTGATCGGCGGCGGCGACACCGGCACCGACTGCGTAGGCACAGCTATGCGCCACGGCTGTCGCAGTCTCAACCAGTTCGAGATCCTGCCGCGCCCGCCCTTCGCCCGCCTGCCGGATAATCCCTGGCCCGAATGGCCCAAGGTCTACCGCATGGACTACGGCCAAGAAGAGGCCGCCGAGCGCTTCGGCGAGGACCCGCGCACCTACCTTATCTCCACCAAGAAGTTCGTGGGCGACGAGCATGGGCATGTGAAGGAGCTGCACACCGTGCAGATCGACTGGGTAAAGGGCGCAAACGGCCGCTTCGAGATGATCGAAGTGCCGGACAGCGAGCGCGTATGGCCCGCGCAGTTGGTGCTGCTGGCTATGGGCTTCCTGGGGCCGGAAGACGC
>JBBSBO010000149.1:0-6382 GCA_038251215.1 Caldilineales bacterium | reverse complement strand
GGCAGATCGTCGAGCCGCCCGTGCCCGTGTGGCGCGTCCCGTGGGCCAACTTCGCTGCCCTCTTTACCGACCTGACTGCGGCTTTGAGCGCCTTTGTCGTCGGGCAAAGCACGCCGGCTGGTCAAGCCTGGGCGTGGGCGCTCGTTACCCTGATCCTCGCTACAACATTCTATCGCTATGCGAAACCCAAGATAGACGCTTGGCTGCTTCTCTATCTGTTTGTGCCCGTCGCAACCATCTTCTTGATCAGCGCCGCCTTCTCGCCCATCTATCATGTGCGCTATCTCGCCGTATATGCGCCCGTCTTCCCCGTCATCGCGGCAGGCGCCATCCTCCATCTAAACCGACGCAGCCGCACCCTCGCCCTGCTCACCGCGGCCCTCCTCGTAGCCGGCAGCCTCTACAGCCTCGCTCGCTTCTGGACGCTGCCCGACTATGCGGCGGACGACCACCGCGGCGCGGTGCAGGCTCTCTCCGAAGAGTGGCGCCCGGGCGATGCCATTCTGGTCAACGCCGGGTGGGTGTACACGGCTGTCGACACCTATTGGCCAAGCGAGATCGCAGGGCCGGACGAGGCGCGCCCCGCGCCGCTCGGCAGTTGGTTGCGTCTGCCCGCGGCCGCCGGCGAGGCCCTGGTTATGCCCGACCCAATCGCCGGCGCGGCGCTCACGGCCTCCCCCGCGCTCATGACCGGCTCCGTCGACGGCCCGCCTTCGCTTGGCTGGGGCCTGCCGGAGTCTGATTTCTTCTCCATGAGCGCTGCGCAGGCCACGTCTGCACTCGACGCCGTCAACCGACGCGCCGCCCGGCTTTGGCACTATCGGCTCTATGACACCGTTAGCGACCCCGACGGCATCCTACGCGCGTGGCTGGCAACAAACATGCGCTTGCTCACGGCGCAGCCGTTTGCCGGACGCGACTACCTGAGTCTGGAACTATACGAAACCGGTCGCACTCAGCCGCTCGTTTCTGCGGCTACGAGCGCCGCCGGGGTCTTTGGCTCCAGTCTCGCCTTGCTCCAGGTCGACGCCCCGCCTGCACTGCCCGCCGGCGAAACCCTTTATGCGGCCACAATCTGGCGCGCTGAACCGAACGCGACGGCACTGGAACCGCCGCTCGCCGTCAGCTTGCGCCTGATCGACGACGACGGACAAGTGTGGGCTCAGCACGATCAACCGATTGCCGTCGACACAAGCGCGGCACGGCCTGGTCCCGTATACCAAACAGCACTCGCCTTGCCGCTTCCAGCCGCGACGCCGCCTGGACGCTACGCCTTGCAACTGATCGTCTATCAGGTGGACACGCTGGAGCCTCTCCCCGCGCTCGCCCGCAGTGCGGACGAACCCGGTACGAGTCTGTCACTGGGCGATGTAACGGTAGCGTTGCCGACCTCACCGCCGCCGTATGGCCGGCGCATCGCCACGTTCGACTATATCGACCTGTTGCGCGCCGACCTCGCGACGCGGTTGACCCAGCCGGGCCGGACAATCGCACTCGATCTGCTTTGGCGCCCGCGCCCCAATAACTATGTCGACACATACGCTGCGCGTTTCGAGCTGCGCGACAACACGGGGGCCGTCATGCAGGCCTGGACGGAACCCCTCGGAGGCCAACGTTATCCCAGCGGTCTGTGGTCGCCGGGCTTTGCCGTGCGTGACCTGCACCGCCTAGACTTAGCCGGTGACGTGCCGCCCGGTGACTATAGCTTGTGGCTTGGCGTGCAACGCAGCGCCGACGGTCTCTCCATACCCGCCACGCGCCGGCTGCCCTGGTCTTCTGAAGATGCCGTAGAACTTGGGAACATCACGATCGTGCAGGCTTGGCCTGATTAGCGCGTCATCAGCGGGAGATAGATTCTGGAAGTCACGCACAGCATGACCACCGGGGCGCGCGCAGTGACCTGGGTCGCCGAGATAGTACCGCTCGCCACTAACTCCGTCGAGGCCACGCCCGAGCCGACCGCCGCAGGCAGTACCGTCACGACCGCCGTACCTGGCGTCGCGCCGACACGCGGGTTGACGCTCACCCAGTTGGGGCTTCCCGACAGCTGTAGCGTGTAGTTCAGGCCCTGCGTACCCACAATTTCGACCGCAATATCCACCGGCGCGGCCTGAGGGCTGCAATCCTCCTGCGCCACGATAATGCTGCTCGGGCGAAGCAGCAGTCCTGCGCGCACCTCCAGGGACAGGTCCACGGCAATCGGCGTGTTCACCACCGACTCATCGCTGGAGTCAATCAGCAGGCGATCTGTGTACGCGCCCGCCGCCAAACCGCCCGCGTCGAACACAACGCTCAGCGTCGCCGGCGTCTGCGCGGACGAAGCCGTCACCTTCACCCAGGTCGACCCCTTTTCGACTGACACAGTGAAGGGCAGCGCCCGCCCGTTCACCGGGTCCGCTAGGCTAACACTATGCGTCGCGCCGGCTTCGCCCGTGATCAACGAATCGCTGATGTTGCTGGGCGAGGCGACCAAGCGCGAGGCGCCGGCTAGACCATTGGCATCTAGATTGCCCGCCACAATTAGCCTGGAATTGGTGGCAACATCATAGTCGGTTTTGGCGTCCGACTTCTCCGGCTGCGTGAAGATGCGGATGCGGTCGTCGCGCATCACGGCGATCTCGTCGCGCCCGTCTCCGTCAAAATCACCGCCGGCGCCGGCTCGATAGCCGTTGTCCGTGTCCAGCGCCGGCTCGCCCAGGCCGATCGTGTCGTTGCCGTTGTCGCGCACAAACAGGCGCGGCCGCGCCCCTAGCTCGACGGGAACCAAACGCAGCACGACCACTTCATCGTCCTGGTTGCCGGAGATGTCCGCAAACCAAACAGCATAGGGCGGGGGGTCGTTGTATTCCGCATAGGCGTCCGTCCAATTGCCGTCTGCGTATTGCAGCACGTACAACGAAGGCGTATCTTTCACGGTCTCGCGGGCCGCGGCCAACTCCTCGTCACCGCCCTGCACAAACTGACCGATGGCCCCATCCACCCACTTGAACCAACCGGCAGAACTCTCCTTGATGAGGTCAAAGAAGCCGTGCGCGATGTCGTAAACGCGCAGGCTGCCGCCCACGCGGTGAATCACAACGATCTCATCCGGTCCCGAGCCGTTGATGTTGCCCGCACCCAACCATGTGACGACGCTGCCGGTTTCATACGTGAGCCGCGTCGACCATTTCCTGCCGTCCGGCGGGTCTCCCTCCGCCGCCAAGATCACATAGCGCAGCGTATCATCCGGGCTGATAATTTCTTTGAGCGGCAGCCGGTAACAGACCACAATCTCATCCGCCGGGCGATCGAGTGCGAAATTGCCTGCGCCCACGATGATCGGTTCGCCATGCAACGCCACGCTGTACAGTTGCACCCAGGGAATGCCGTTGATCACGCCGTCCGCGCCTTTGGCGCTGACGCCCTCGGCTACCGGATCGAACACAGCAAGGCGGTAGGCGCCCTCGACCCCGCCTACCGCTACAATTTCCATGTCGCCGTCGGCGTTGAAATCGCCCAGCGCCAGATGCTGCCAGCCGCCCGTAGGCGACGCCCACATCACCTGCGGGTTGCCTGCCGGCGTCTGCGGGTCCAGCACGCGGATCACGCCGCCCGGGTCCAGATAGACAAGCTCGGCTTCGGCATTCGCTGCGGACGCTTCACCCCGGGCCGCTTGTGCGCCTGGGGCAAGAGGCAGACCGATCAGCAGCAGCAGCGCCACGGCGCGACCGAGCGCCCTTGCCCAACGCGCCGCAGTCGACGCGCGCGAAACACCGTTCATCCCGCCTATGCCTTGCCCAGCACCGCAGCCAGCAGTGCCATGCGGATATACATGCCGTTGCGCATCTGGCGGAAATAGGCCGCGCGCGGGTCGGCATCCACGCCATAGCTGATCTCGTTGACGCGCGGTAGCGGATGCATGACGATCATGCGTTCTTTGGCGCGCGCCATCAGTGCCTCGTCCACCACGTATTGGTCCTTCATGCGGTCATATTCCGCCATGTCGCTGAAGCGCTCCTTTTGCACACGTGTGACATAGAAGACGTCCGCGTCCTCGATCACCTCGTGTGCGTCTTCGATCACGCTGAAGCGATGCCCGCTCGCGCGCACCACATCCAGCACGTCCTCCGGCATGCGCAGAATGTCCGGGCTGACGAAGACAAACTCGACGTCATAGTTGACCAGCAGTTTGGTCAGGCTGTGTACCGTGCGCCCATATTTCAGGTCGCCGATCATCGCCACTTTGAGGCCATCCACCGCGCCCAGCTCCTCCAGGATCGTAAACTGATCCAAGAGCGCCTGCGTCGGATGCTCGCCCACACCATCGCCTGCATTGATGACCGGCTTACGTGCATAGCGGGCGGCGGTGGCGGCGGCGCCCAGCTCGGGGTGGCGCAAGACAATAACGTCGGCGTAGCTTTCCAGGGTCCGCACGGTGTCCGGCAAGCTCTCGCCTTTGGTCACGGAGCTATATTGCACGTTGTTGATCGGGATCACCTGCCCGCCGAGGCGCAACATAGCGGCCATAAAGCTGGAACTCGTGCGCGTGCTCGGCTCGTAGAAAAGGTTCGCCAGTATTTTGCCCTGCAGAAGGTCCGCGCTGCCGAAACGTTCCACGAGTACGCGCATCTCGTGCGCGACGCCAAAGATATAATCCAAGTTATCGCGGTCGAACTGGCTTACGCTAAGAATGTCCTGGCCGTAGAAGCCGTTGTCGGCGTAATCTGCGGGCATCTTGTTCAGTTCTTTAATCGGCATATCACTTCTTTTCCCCTTCATTGGCCCGGCGCAGCGGGCAAACCAAATCGAACCAACCCGATAATTCCCTCAATCGCCCTCGCCAAAACCGCTCTCACGAATTGCGGTACCTTCAGCGGTCGCAAAAAGGCCGGCTATCTATGCGAAGCCGGCCATCTCGAAACCTTACCCGTCGGCCCGAAACAAGAGCCGTCCATCTCCCGGAACCGCCATGACCCTGCCTTGTTCAAACACCGTCTTGCCGCGCAACACCACCCGCTCGACGCGGCCCGTTACAGTCATGCCCGCGTAGGGCGTCCAACCGCACTTGCTGTGCATGGCGCTGTTCGTCAACTCGAAGTGAGTGTCCACGTCCGCCTCGATATAGGTGTCCGGCTGTTCGGACAGCCCGAAGATACGCCGCGGCGCCGTCACACAGCGGGCGATGATGTCCTCCACGCTCAAGCGGCCTGCTTCGACTGCGGTCAACAGCAGCGGCAGCAGGGTTTCCACGCCAGGCACGCCCGGCGGCGGGGTCTGCGCCGCGGCGGTGACGCCCTTCTCCGCCAAGGTGTGCGGCGCGTGGTCTGTGGCAAAAATATCGACCACGCCTAAGTGCTGCCACAGCGCGGCGACATCGTCCGGCGTCCCCAGCTTGGGCCGCATGTCGCCCAACGCGCCCAATCTCGGCACGTCGTCCGTGCTCAAGAAGAGATGGTGCGGCGTCACCTCACAACTGACGCGCTGTCCGCGCTCCTTCGCGCGCGCCAATAGTTCGATCTCGCTGCGCCGGCTCACATGCACGACGTGCAGCGGGACATCATACAGGCCCGCCAAGCACAAGGATACGGGCAGCATCAACTCTTCGGCATGCACGGCGACCGGACCCAGCCCGCCGGGATTGCCAGCGCTGCGATACCCCAGGCGCGCGGCGGCCTGCGCCCACGACGCGAAGAGCTTGTGCATCAACCCGAGGTCCTCGATGCGCAAGCTGCCAAATGTCTCGCTGACATAGATCTTGAGACCGCACGCCTGCGCCGCGACCGGCAGATACGCGTCTTCCCACGTGGTCGTAGCGCCCACATACAGCCCCAGGTCACACACGATCTTGGAGGTGGCGAGTGCGGCCTTCGCCAGGAAGTACTCCGGCGTGGCGGTCGGCGGCTGGGTGTTGGGCATATCCAGCACCGTCGTGATGCCGCCTGCCAATGCCGCAGCCGTTCCGCTGTAGAAGTCCTCTTTATGTTCGTAGCCCGGCTCGCGCAAATGTACGTGTACATCCGTAAGTCCGGGCAGTCTGAGCGTGGGCATAAGACAGTGGTTTCCTTTGGCTGGAGGCTTGAGCTTGAGGCTATGTCGCGCGCCGCACAAATTGTCCCTATTCTACGCCGCGTCCTGAAGCCGGCCAAATGTTGCGCCCGCGCACTGACGGCGCCCGCTGAGGCGCCGGCGACCGCCGAGAGGACGTCGATAGAGCAAACGGCGCAATCGCTGGTACAATGAGGGCATCCGTTCCCCCCTGACAACCTTCGAGACCAAACTTCAAGGACTAACCTCGAGGACACATCTCGAGAGAAAACCCATAGGAGCAACTGCCCATGCAATCAGTCACCCGGTCCAACCTGCCTATCCGTATCATCATCATCGGCCTGCTGCTATTCTTGCT
>JBBSBO010000148.1:0-6403 GCA_038251215.1 Caldilineales bacterium | reverse complement strand
GACGGTGGTCCCCTTCCACTGGCTGCAAAGCGCCCAAGCGACAGTGAGCCAAGTCCTCGACGGCGCGGTCAATGGCGCCATTCTCGTTCTGCACGAAGGGCTGTCGGGCCCTCCGGTCACGGACCTCACCCTGGCGATCTTGCCCCACCTGATCGCTGACGGTTATCGCTTTCTCACCATCCACGAGCTGTGGGCCAATTCACAGCAGAAAGATCCACCCCAGAAAGATCTATGAGCCAACCTAAGCAAGAACCGAATTATCAGCGTTTTCAGCGCTCCAGTTGGATCCAGCCGTCCACCTATCCCCTCGACCAGCCGGTGGATCCTGCGCTCTACCGGCCCGTGGCGGATTGGATGGGACGGCTGATCTTGCCTGCGCATGAAGCGCGCGACCCCGATGGCGGCTGCTTCTTCGAGGTGCATCATGCCCCCGCCGCCTATGCCGCATGGGTGGGCAAGACCGTTTTACTGCGCTTCAGCGAGCGGCGCAAGGTACAGGCGCGCACATGGGCCGTGACGCGTAACGTGATCTTCGACGACAATGCCGAGAAATTGGCCGCCGGCGGCAATGTCCTTGCCGAGCGCATCAACCGCTGGCGCATGGTCGCTCCTCTGGAATCGCTCGCCGCCGGCCATCCTGTCGACGACATTGTCGTGCGCCTGCAAGACCCCGTAGCGGTGGAAGAGGCGCCCGACACGAGCCTGATCCTGCGCATTGACCACGAGCCGGTCCAGATCAGCGGGCGCTATATCGGCCTGGTCACCTTCGTCGAGCCTGCCAACGCCGGCGGCGATCAGTGGCGCGTGCGCCATTTCAACCCCGCCTCGCACGCCTTCGACGGGGCTGAAGAGATCATCGCCGTGCCGCCCCCCGTCGCCAATGTCAACGGCACTTTCCCTTCGACCAGCGCGCAAATGCCCACACAGCCGCTCAACGCCACGGGCTGGTATATCTATGGCGCGCCCGGCGCCGACGGCATGTTCATCGTCCACGCCTGGATGCCGCGCGCCCTGGTTAGCCTGCAACCGCAGCGCGTGCTCACCGAAGAGGACGCCGGCTGGAAGCACATCCGCCACGAAGTGTGGGACAACATCGGCGAGCGCAAGGGCACGGTCAACTCCGTGCTGTGCGACGCGCACGTGCCCGACTCCGCCGCGGCCCTCGCCAAGTGGCGCGAAGGCGACCGCGGCCTGCTGCTCCACGTCTACGCCGGCATCGGCGGCAAGGAACGCGAACCCGCCGCGCGCGCCTATCTCTACTTCGGCCATTTCGCCTTCGGCCTGGTCAAGGTCATCCGCGAGCCGTTGACGGATGAGCTGCGCTTCGACATCACCTACTGCCAAATCTACACGCACAATCCCGACGGCCTGGTGGCAGGCTTTTTGGACTGGTCGCGCTATATGGGCGACCGCCAGTTCGGCTGGAGCGGCCTGCGCCCCGTCTCCGACATCATCATCAAGCTGGACGAGCTGGACGACGCCTACATGGTGGAAGGTCATCCCTATTCGATGCTGGACGCCGTCAAGGGCAACCTGGAGCAGATGGCCGCGCGCTATCGCATCGGCGACGGGCGCGGCGCCACCTATGTCGCCGCCGCCAACAACTGCGCGCAGGACTCCGCCCAGGCCTTCTATGCCGCCATCGTCGAAATCAGCGAGTTGATTCAAACCAATCAGAACCTTGAGCTATGGAAGGCCGCCAACCCGGACCAAGCCGAGCGCCTGCGCCATATGCAGGTCGTCGGGCGCTCGCTGCGGCGCAAGCTCGTCGGCGGCAGCGCGCGCCGCTCTGACTGGCGCTACGAGGTGCAGAATCTGGGCATCAGCGAGAATGCCCTGCGCAACGTCATGCGCGGCCTGGGGACGTGGCGCACGCTGCTGCCGCGCAAGACCAGCGACACCTTCGCCAAGGCCTTCCTCGACCATGACGCCGCAGTGTGGGCGCTGGCGACCTATCAAATCGGCGGCGATAACCCCAACATTGAACCTGTGCCCGCCTTTACGTTCTAGGCGGCTTGCTGAACTTAGCGTATTCGCCCACAAAGGTGCGCACCGGACAAGACAAGATCTCGCTTGTTCTTGTCGCAGAGAGGAAGGCACAATGTTTCACTACCTATGGTCGGTCTGGCGTGCAATTCAACTCGGGCTGGGGTTGCAGCCGGACATCGTACAGATCGCCACGAATACGCCCAATGCTACCTGGATCGCCTTTGGCGTCGTCATGACGGCGGGCATTTCAGTCCTGATCGGCCAAAGCGTGATCCTCTTCGCCAACCAGGTTCAGCCTGGACGCTTTCTCATGAGCCTGGTCATCAACGGCCTGCTCTTGGTCGTGGGCTGGATCGTGTGGACCACGGCCGTGTGGGCGATTGGCATGTGGCTCTTCGCCGAAGATGCCAGTTTTGTGCTCATCCTGCGGCTGATCGGCCTTAGCTATGCGCCGCTGGTCTTTGGCTTCCTGATTCTGATGCCCTACTTAGGGCCATTCATCCAGCGCGTACTCTATGCCTGGAGCTTCATCGTGGCCTTGCAAGCTGTGAAGCTGACCTTCCACGTCGGCTTCTGGCATGCGCTGGTCGCTGCCGGCATCGGCTGGCTGCTGCTGGCGGTGATCACCGCCACGATTGGGCGGCCTGTGGTGGCGCTGCGCAACTACGTCTGGCATCGCCTCACAGGGACCGCGCTGGATGCCTCGGCCAACGAGGTCCTCCAGCAGTTCGCGATCGACAAGTCCGCCCAAGCTGCATCCAAGGGAGACAAATCATGAGCTTCATTGGCCTGCTCTTAACCGCCCTGGTGGCCTTGCTCTTCCTCTCGGCCGCGCTGGCGCCCCTGGAATCCCTGGGCTGGTATGCCGGCTGGTTCGGCGAAAAGGAAGAAGAACCGGAACCCAGGATGGACGATGGCGGCGGCGAAACCCACGCGGAAATCGCGCCGGCCTCGCACTACCTCGTCTATCTTTCCGGCATCGGCGCCATTGCCGCCAACTCCATTCCCGATGAGGAGTTGCCCTTCATCCAAGGCTTGCAGGAAAGGCTACCCGCTACCCTCGTCATCTCCGACGTCTTCCCCTATTCCGTCACGAACATGGGGCTGACGGGCCAACGCAGCGCCGCCCGCGTCTGGCGTTGGATCGAGGGCTTGCGGCTTAAGAATCCGATGGCGATCATGGCATTTCTAGTCAACTTGCGCAACATCTTTCAGGTGGCGACCTCGGCGGACGGGCGCTATGGCCCCATCTACAACCTGGGCGTGGCCCAGGAGATTCGCCGCAGCCTACTGCGCCACGGCTATCGCCTGGGCAGCGGCACGCCCGTAAGCCTGCTGGGCTGGAGCGGCGGCGGACAGATCGCGCTCGGCGCGGCCTGGTATCTGCCCAACCTGATCGGCGCGCCCGTGACCATCGTCTCCGTGGGCGGCGTCATGTCCAACGACATGGGCGTCAAGCGCATCGACCATATGTGGCATATGTGGGGCGACAAAGACCCGCTCTCGCCGCTCGGCCATCACCTCTACCCAGGCCGCTGGAAGATGTTCCCCATGTCCGGCTGGAACCGCGCCCTGGCGGAGGGCAAGATCACGCTGATCCCGCTCGAATCATATGCGCACAACGGCAAGGGCAACTATTTCGACGACAAGATGCTGCTGCCCAGCGGCGAGTCGCACATGCAGCACGTCCTAGACACTATCCAGAACAAGATCACCGAGGCTGGCCTCTCAACCGGCGACCCGGTCACGCCCGTGCCGATCGGCGGGTAGCGCGCGTGGACGCGCCCTAGTTGCGCAAGTTCGGATCGAGCGCGTCGCGCAGCGCATCACCCAAGAAGTTAAACGCCAGCATGGTCAACGACAGGGCCAGCGCGGGGAAAAAGATGACATGCGGCGCCGAGCGCAGCGCCGCATAGCCGTCGCTGATCATGCTGCCCCAGCTCGGCGTCGGCGGCTGCACGCCCAGGCCGATAAAACTCAGAAACGCCTCCGTGTAAATATACGAGGGGATCGCCAACGTCTCCGCCACAATGCAAGGGCCAATCGCATTGGGCAGCAAATGGCGCCCCATAATTCGCCGGTGAGGCGCGCCTAGCGCCCGCGCCGCCTGCACGAATTCCTGCTGCCGGTAGTACAACACCTGCCCGCGCATCAAGCGCGCCATGTTCAGCCAGTTCACGGCCCCAATCGCCACGAAGATAAAAAACAGCCCCCCGGAATTACGGTCGAGCATCACGATAGCTCTTTGCCAGCCGGCAAGGTTGCTGTCGTCGCGCTGCCCCAGCGCCGTCAAAAAGACCTGCAACAGGATAATCAGGATCAGCGCGGGATAGGCATAGACCACATCCACAATGCGCATCATCACATTGTCGACCCGGGGCGAGCTGTAGCCAGAGACCAGCCCATAGCTCACGCCGATCAAAAAGCTGATGCCGGCCCCCATAAAGGCGACCAGGATCGAAACGCGCGTGCCAAAAATCAGACGGCTCAGGATGTCGCGCCCCAGCCGGTCGGCGCCCAGGATATAGCGGTGACCTTCCAGCTTGCCGGTGGCGATGCTGCCGGGCGGGGCCAGCTTGTCGCTGAAGCTCGCCTGGTCATAGGGCAGCGGCGCGAAGACCTGCGGCATCGCCGCCACGACAATGAGCAGCGTCAAATACAGCAGACACGCCACCACCACGGGATCCTTGCGCAGGCGGCGCACGGCGTCTTGCCACAGCGTGCGCGACTGCCTGCCCCCCAGGCCCAGCTCCTCGACGTTGGCGGGGACGGCGTGCGCGCCGGCATCCCCTGCTTGCGCCGCGCCGGAAGATCGCGCGGCCGTTTCAGTTGGCTTGCCGGAGACGGGGGTCGATGAAGACATAGAGGATATCAACGATCAGGTTGAAGAAAACGATGATTAGAGCATAGATCACCACAACCGCCATCACCATCGGGTAATCGCGGTTGTTGATGCTGGAAACGAAATAGCGCCCCATACCGGGGATGGCAAAGATCTGTTCGACAATCAGCGAGCCGGTAAGCACCGCGGCCGCCAACGGCCCCAAGATCGTCACCAGAGGAATGAGGGCGTTGCGCAGCGCATGGCGCACAATCACCGACCCTTGCGTCAAGCCTTTGGCGTGGGCGGTGCGAATGTAATCGGCGTGCAGCACTTGCAGCAGGCTGGCACGCGTCAGACGGGCGACGATAGCCGCCAGCCCCGCCCCCAGCGTGACCGCGGGCAGGATGGCATGGCTCAGATAGGGCCACAGCCCGTCTTCCAAGCTGGACCACTTCGCCACGGGCAGCCAGCCCAAATATAGGCCAAACAGCCAATAGAGCACCGGCCCCAGCACGATCGCCGGCACCGACACGCCGATAATCGACGCGCCCATCGCCGCGCGGTCCTGCCAGCGGCCGCGTCGCAAGGCTGCCACAATGCCGGACGGCAAGCCCACCGCCAGCGCAAAGAACAGCGCCATCAGCCCCAGTTGTGCAGAGACAGCCAGCCCCGGCAGCAGAAAACTCTCCACCGGCTTGCCGCGCGCCGCCAGCGACGGCCCGAACTTCAACTGCGCCACGTTACCCAGCCAGATCAAGTACTGCTGCGCCAGCGGCTTGTTCAGCCCGAATGTGTTTTCCATCTGCTGCACCAGCGCCGGTGGCGTCTTGTCCGAATCGAATGGCCCACCCGGCAAGGCGTGCATCGTCACAAAGGTGATGCCCGTCACCAAAAAGAAGACGGGGATCGACCAGAACAAACGGCGGATTAGAAGTTGGAACATAGCGACGGCATTCTCAACCAGGCAAAAGGTCGGCGGATAGCACGTTTATCAAAGCGGGTTGATGGACAAGACAACAGGGCGACAGGATGAAAATGCTACGCATCGTTCCTCCTGTCGCCCTACCCTCAGGCATCACTTCGGCTACTTCTCAATGCGCCATGTATCCCAGTTCACCGGCGCAAAGGTCGGGTAAGCGCGCTGCAGATATGGCTTGGCGAGAATGGTATAGCCGCGATGGTAATACGGCGCCACGCGCACTTCCTCGCCGAACATCAGGGTCTCCACCTGCCGGTACAGATCCTTGCGCACTTCCTGATCCACCTCGCGACCGGCCTGGAAGGCCATGTCGTCGGCCTCGGTGCAGGCCGCGCGTGAATAGTTGTTGCTGTCCGTGCAGTGCATCACTTCATATACCCAGTTGTTCTCGTCGGGGTAGTCGGCGCCCCAGCCCAGACGCCACATCTCCGGCATCTCTTCCACGGGCACGTCGTTGCGCAGGCCCGCCAGGAAGACCGGGAACTCCTGCGATTCGATCTGCACGTCGACGTTCAGCGTTTCCTTCCACATCGCCTGCAAGGCCTGTGCCAGCGCCTCTTCCAGCGTGTTGGCGAAGTAGCGATAGGTCACAGCGGGGAAGCCTTCGCCGT
>JBBSBO010000147.1:0-6421 GCA_038251215.1 Caldilineales bacterium | reverse complement strand
GCCAAGCGCATGGCTTCGCGCGCCTGATCCTCGCGCACGCCCGCCATCTCCAAAATGACGCGCCCTGGCTTCACCACAGCCACCCAATGCTCCACGCTGCCCTTGCCCGAACCCATGCGGGTCTCGGCAGCTTGTTTCGTCCACGGCTTATCCGGGAAGACCCGGATCCACAGCTTGCCGCCGCGGCGAATATAGCGCACCACCGCGCGACGCGCGGCTTCGATCTGCCGGCTGGTCAGATAGTGCGGCTCCAGCGCCTGTAGGCCATAGGTGCCAAAGGCGATGGTGCTGCCGCGATACGCCTTGCCCGTCATGCGGCCGCGCTGTTGCTTTCGATATTTAACACGCTTCGGCATCAACATCGTAAACTCTCCATCCGTTCGTCCGGTTCACCTGCCCCGGCATCTCAGTAGACTGCCTCGCTCAGCGCTCGTCCGCCGCAGACCTAGCCGGCCTCGACGCTGTAGCGGGCATGAAACTCTTCGCCAGGCATAACCTCGCCCAGGTAGACCCACACCTTCACGCCGATCACGCCAAAGGTCGTGTTGGCGCGCGCCGTTCCATACTCAATATCGGCGCGCAGCGTGTGGCGGGGAATCTGCCCCTCGCGCACGGTGTCAACGCGCCCCATCTCGCTGCCGCCCAAGCGACCGGCGACGGTGATCATAACGCCCTGACCGCCGGCGCGCATCGTCTTCTGCACGGCCTGCTTCATGGCGCGCTTCCAGCTGATGCGCCGCTCCAACTGCTCGGCCACGCTCTCGGCGACCAGCCGCGCATCCAGCTCGGGCCGCGAGATCTCGCGCACGTCGATCTTGACCTTCTTCAGCGTCATGTCCTGCAGCTTGGTGCGCAGAGCATTGACGCTGGCCCCCTTGCGCCCGATGATCACACCCGGGCGGGCCGTGTCGATGATCACATGCACCTGATTCGGCTGCCGCTCGATCTCGATGCCGCTGATCCCCGCCTTGGGCAGGTCCTCGCGCACCACATCGCGGATCTTACGGTCTTCTTCCGTCTGGGCAGTGTAGGTGCGACCATCTGCGTACCAGCGGCTTTTATGTTCTTTGATGATGCCCAGACGAAATCCCTGGGGATGCACTTTGCGACCCAATTGGCTCCTCCTTACTACTGCAGGACTGACTCCTGCCGGACTAACCCCTGCCGGACTTGTTCCTGCCTGGCTACTGTTCGGCCGTGATGCGCTCTTCCAGCACCACGGTAATATGGGACGAACGGCGGATCCAGGGCTTAAACCGCCCGCGTGCGCCGAACCGTCGCCACTTGCGCCGAGGCGCTTCGTCGGCCTTGATCACGGCGATATACATATCGCCTGCGTCCAGCCCGAAGTTCTCGGTCGCGTTCGCCAATGCGCTCTTGATCGTCTTGGCAACCACGCGGGCCGCCGACTGGGGCATGAACTGCAACACGGCCATAGCCTCTTCGGCCTGGCGCCCGCGCACTTCATTCACAATCAACCGCGCTTTTTGCGGGCTGATCCCCGTAAACTTTGTGACCGCTTGCACTTCCATCGCTCAACGCCTCCGTTCCTTGCGTCCGGCTCAGCTACGTCCGACTCAGCCTAGCGTCGTGGACGCGTGGACTTTTCAGACCTGATATGACCACGGAAAAACCGCGTCGGCGCAAATTCACCCAGCTTGTGGCCCACCATGTTCTCGGTGATATACACCGGAACGTGGCGGCGACCATCATGCACTGCGATGGTGTGGCCCACGAACTGCGGGAACACGGTCGACGCGCGTGACCAGGTCTTGATCACCCGGCGTTCGCCGCTGCGGTTCATCTCTTCCACTTTTTTCAGCAGCTTCGGGGTAACAAACGGCCCCTTCTTTAGTGACCGAGACATCTTATCCTATCCTTTCTCGATCTTACTTCTTGCCGCCGCCGCGGCGCACGATAAACTTGGACGTGCGCTTGTTGCGCCGCGTCTTCTTGCCCAACGCCGGCTTGCCCCACGGCGTCTTCGGCCCCGGCATGCCAATCGGCGAACGTCCTTCGCCGCCGCCATGCGGATGCGAAGAGGGGTCCATCGCCACGCCGCGCACGGAGGGCCGCTTGCCCTGCCAGCGCAGGCGTCCGGCCTTGCCCGCCGTGATGTTGCCGTGGTCGGTGTTCGACACTTGCCCGATGGTGGCGAGGCAGTTCATGTCGATGTAGCGCACTTCCCCGCTGGGCAAGCGCATCTGCGCCATCGTGCCTTCCTTGGCCAATACCTGCGCCGAGTTGCCCGCGCTGCGCACCAACTGGCCGCCGCGCCCAGGGTATAGCTCCACGTTGTGGACTGTCGTGCCCAACGGGATCGCCCGGATCGGCAGGGCATTGCCCACGCGAATCTCGGAGCCGGGGCCGGACATCACCGTGTCGCCCACGCGTATGCCTGCCGGAGCCAACATATAGCGCTTCTCGCCGTCCCGATAGACCACCAGCGCAATGCGCGCGCTGCGGTTCGGGTCGTACTCAATCGAATCGATGCGGCCCGGCACGCCGAACTTGTCGCGCCGGAAGTCAATCACGCGATAGCGCCGCTTGTGGCCGCCACCGCGATGCCGCACCGTCAACTTGCCGGTATTGTTCCGCCCGCCCTTGCTCTTCAGCGGCGCCAACAGCGAACGCTCTGGTTGCGTCCGTGTGACGTCTGTATAGACAGACACCGTCATACCGCGGCGGCCGGGTGAAGTGGGTTTGTATGCTTTAATCGCCATCTTCCCTCAACTCCTCTTAAACGCCTTCGAAAAGCTGTATGCTGTTGCCCGGCGCCAATGTGACAACCGCCTTCTTCCACTTGGGCTTGCGAATCTTGATGCGGCTGCCGCGCTTGGTCGTCTTGGCGGGCATCACCATCATGTTCACACGCACCACCGTCACGTCAAAGGCGGTCTGGACCGCATCTTTGACCTCAAACTTGTTGGCGCGACCGTCAACCTCAAACGCATACTGGTTGTTCGTGTCCACGCCGATGATCGTCTTTTCGGTGACGACCGGTCGTCGCAAAACTTCATAGATGTGCATCGCCTATTCCTCCCCGGCCCCGACGGCTGCCACGGCCTCGCCCTCTGGCTCGCCGGCGTCTTCGGCCTTCGCCGCGACCGCCAGCCAGCTTTCCACCGGCTCGATGGCTTCTCTGGCGAACACTACTGTGTCATACCCCAGCAGGTCGCGCACATTCAGATACCCGCCCAACAGCGTCTTGGCATCGGGCAAATTCGAGAAGCTGCGCTGAATCGGCATGTTCTTCTCGGCCACAATCACCAACACGGTCTGCCCGTCCATGCCCAGCGCCTTCAGCAGCGAAACGGCCTGCTTGGTCTTGGGCGCATCCATGGCGAGGCCATCGATGACCACCACCTGCCCGGCCCGCGCCTTGATCGACAACGCGCTGCGCAAGGCGGCCCGGCGCATCTTCTTGGGCATGTCCTTGATGTACTTGTGCGGCCGCGGCCCAAAGGCCGTACCGCCGCCCACCCACTGCGGCGCACGGATCGAACCTTGGCGTGCGCGCCCGGTGCCCTTTTGCCGCCAGGGCTTGCGCCCGCCGCCCGCCACTTCCCCGCGGGTTTTGGTTTTGTGCGTGCCCAAACGTGCATTTGACAATTGCAACATCAAGGCCTGATGCATGAGGGCTGGTCGAGCCGGCGCGCCAAACACCGCATCGCTGACTTCCAACTCGCCTGTCTGATTCCCGGCCATATCTTTCAAAGGCAACAACATCGTACGCATCTCCTTACTTATCGCTTATCGCCCGGCAGTCCGAAGCAAAAGCGGCGCATCGCGCCGGCGCCTTCGCCCGCCCTGCGGCCTTTCCTATGCCTTTGACTTCTTCACGGCCTCTTGGACGAGGACCACGCTGCCCCGTGCTCCGGGAACCGCGCCCCTGATGGCAATCAGGTTTCGCTCAGCGTCCACCAACGCGATCTTCAGGTTCTGCACCGTCACGCGTTCGCTGCCCATGTGACCGGGGGCCTTGGCGCCAGGCCAAGTATGGCCCGGGCTGGTGCCGGCGCCGCGCGAGCCTGTGGCGCGATGCCGGTCCGACTGGCCGTGCGTCGCAGGGCCGCCGGCAAAGCCATGGCGCTTCACCGCACCGGCAAAGCCTTTGCCCTTGGATTGGCCGACCACGTCCACATAGTCGCCATCCGCGAAAATATCGGCCTTGATCACGTCGCCCGGGGTAAATTGGGCGGCGTCTTTGGAACGAAATTCATGCAACCGGCGCAACATCGGCGCCTGCGCCTTGGCCAAGTGGCCTTTTTGGCCCTTGGTCAGCTTGCGCTCGGCAACTTCCTCGAAGCCCATCTGCACCGCATTATAGCCGTCGGTCTCGGTGGTCTTTACTTGCGTCACATAGCAGGGGCCTGCTTCGATGACGGTGACCGGCACGACCACGCCATTTTCGTCAAACAGCTGCGTCATGCCAACTTTTTTGCCAAGAATACCCTTCATCAATTCCTCCTGGGACTGACGGTTACGCGGGGAGCGTAAGCCACATCATCCCACACCGGGGCGTTGACTCCCCGGTCAACTGTTGGCCTATAGCTTGATTTCGATATCCACACCCGCCGGCAAGTTCAAGCGCGTCAAATTTTCAATCGTCTTGCTGCCCGGGTCCAGCACATCAATCAATCGCTTGTGCGTGCGAATTTCAAACTGCTCGCGGCTGTCCTTGTCGATAAAGGACGATCGCATGACCGTGAACTTTTCCATGCGCGTCGGCAGCGGAACAGGCCCCACCACTTGCGCCCCCGTCTGCTCGGCCGCGTCCACAATTTGGCGCACCGATGCATCAAGCACCCGATGGTCATACGCTTTTAGCTTAATTCGGATCCGCTGTTTCGCCATGCTTTTCTCCCTTAGAACCAAAACGCGGGGAGAGCCGAACTCGCCGGCTCTCCCGCATAGCGGTCGTCTATTTCAGGATTTCCGTAATTACGCCGGCGCCGACGGTGCGACCGCCTTCGCGGATGGCGAAGCGGCTGCCCAGTTCCACTGCCACCGGCGAAATCAACTCCACCTTCATGTTGACGTTGTCGCCCGGCATCACCATCTCCACGCCCTCGGGCAGCGTGATCGAACCCGTGATGTCCATCGTGCGAATGTAGAACTGCGGCCGATATCCAGGGAAAAACGGCGTGTGGCGCCCGCCTTCCTCTTTCTTCAGCACGTACACCTCGCTCATGAACTCCGTGTGCGGCGTGATGCTGCCCGGCTTGGCCAACACCTGCCCCCGCTCCACGTCCTCGCGCGCGATGCCGCGCAGCAGACAACCCACGTTGTCCCCCGCCAAGCCCTGGTCCAGCAGCTTGCGGAACATCTCCACGCCCGTCACCACCGTGCGCCGCGTCGGCGCCAAGCCCACGATCTCCACTTCTTCCATCGGCTTGACCACGCCGCGGTCGATGCGCCCCGTCACCACCGTCCCGCGTCCCTTAATGCTGAACACGTCCTCAATCGACATCAGGAACGGCTTCTCCGTCTCGCGCACCGGCGTCGGAATGTACTCGTCCACCACGCGCATCAACTCCCAGATCGGCGCATACTCCGGCGCTTCCGGGTCCGTGCTCGTGCATTCCAGCGCCTTCAATGCGCTGCCGCGCACGATCGGAATGTCATCCCCAGGAAAACCATAGCTGTCCAGAAGCTCGCGCAACTCCATCTCCACCAGCTCCAACAGCTCTTCGTCTTCCATCATGTCCACTTTGTTCAGGAACACCACCATCGCCGGCACTTCCACCTGCCGCGCCAGCAAAATGTGCTCCCGCGTCTGCGGCATCGGCCCGTCCGGCGCCGCCACCACCAGAATCGCACCGTCCATCTGGGCGGCGCCCGTGATCATGTTCTTGATGTAGTCCGCATGTCCCGGACAGTCCACGTGCGCATAGTGCCGCGCGTCCGTCTGATATTCCACATGCGAAATCGCAATCGTAATGCCGCGCGCCTTCTCTTCCGGCGCATTGTCGATCTGGTCGAACGCCGAAAAATCAGCCTGCCCCTTCAAGGACAGCACCTTCGTGATCGCCGCTGTCAGCGTCGTCTTCCCATGGTCAATGTGCCCAATCGTGCCCACGTTCACATGGGGCTTCGTCCGCGCAAATACCGCTTTGGACATGCGACTAATGCCTCCTCAGGTTAATCTCTACTTAGCCAAATCGGCGGCTGGGCGGATCTGCTTTTGCAGCCACGCGCCGCCCGTTTGTGAGCCGCACGGTTGGGGCAAAACGTCTACGCCGCCGGCAAACCGCCGCACCATCTACCGCGTACCATCCACCGTTGCAACATGATACCTATCACACATTACAACAAACATGATGACGAGAAGCCCACAATCGGACTTGAACCGATGACCTCATTCTTACCAAGAATGTGCTCTACCGACTGAGCTATGTGGGCCTAGACGGGTTGACTG
>JBBSBO010000146.1:0-6442 GCA_038251215.1 Caldilineales bacterium | reverse complement strand
GATCGGGATCGGGATGGGTCACTGCCGCGATCGGGTGGGCCGGAGGGATCATCAGCTCTCCTTAAGGTCGGTGTGCGGCGGCCTGGTGCCGCATTGGCGCGTGATCGAGCGACGACTCCGCCCGCTTTACCACAACAGGGTCGCTGCCAGCGGCTGTATCGCCGGATAGTATTGGGGGGCTTCGCGGCGATCAAACATGCCATAGGCCCGGATGACCCGGACGAACCGCCCGCGCGGTACCACCGACGGTTCAAGGGCGGCGAGGGTCGCCGCGTGCCAGGCCTGGGCCGCAGCGGCGTTACGCCAGCCGGTGAGGACCACCGAACGGCCAGGGTTGTATATGCTCACGAACGATTCACCGATCACCTAGCCGTCAGGTGTGTCGGGGGAATCGGTGGTCACTACCTGGCGCAGGGCGTTGCGGTTTGCCCGCACGTGCTACGACCATCTCGCCGGGACCGTCGGTGTGGCGTTCACCAGCCGGTTGTTGGAACGCGGGCTGCTGGTCCAGGAGGGTCCAACGTATCAGGTCACTGCGGCGGGCTGGGGGTGGATGGAGCAGTATGGCCTCGATGCCACGCCGGTGCGCCAGGGCCGCCGCGTGGGGGCCCGCGCCTGTTTGGACTGGAGCGAACGGCGTTATCACGTCGCCGGGGCCTTCGGGGCCATTCTCACCGAATGGATGTTCACTCAGGGCTGGCTCGCCCGCCTTCCGAGCAGCCGCGCTGTGCGGCTCACCGCCCGTGGCTGTCGGGGCTTCCAGCAGGACTGGGATTTGTCTTTTGCGCAGCCCCTGCCCCGCTGATGCTGACCACTGCCGCGCCCTGCTCGCCGGCGGCCCGGCGCTTGCTCACGCGCTCCGCCCAGCCGAGTACGGATTTCATCGAGTTGCACCTGGCCCCGTTGCAAATTCTATAGGCGCGGGCTGTGCAAGCGCGGCATGGGTTCGCCAGCGTGGTGCAGCCAACCGCTAATGGGGGTTTCGCGATAGCCGAAACCACGAGTTGCGGCAGACCCAGCTCGCCCTTCGGCCAGTGCAGCCAAGACGTGGCCGACGCGAGCGGCTGGGGTTTTGAGCCGGTAGAGTGGGGTGTCACGGCGGGCGCTGCAGGTAGTGTGACAAGCCTGACAGCGAAAGATCTGGATGCGCTCGGTTTTACCGTGGCTGCCATCACCACCCAGGGCAGGGACGGTGTCGGCAGTGACGGCGTAGTCTGCACAGGCGTGGTTGGGGCACGCGAAGCCTTGGGTGGGGATGCGCTGGGGGCGACCACGGCGGGATTTGACGGGCGACCAGGGAGTTGGGGCAGTAACTGGGATAGTGGGTGGCTGATCAGCGGCCTGGCAGGCCGGGCAATCGTGCGGGGAGCGCGGCTTGAGGTCAGCGCCGCCCGCAGTGGTGGCGGCAATTCAGCGGGATGCGGCGCAAGCAGGCTGAAGAGGATCAGCAGTCCGCGCAAGAGTAGGTCGTAACCCCGGGTCAGCAAAGCGTACCGCCTGGCGGTAAATGGCGCGGTTGGTCCGCAGATCGGGGACAGGCTCGCCTGCTGTCGCAGCGTTGTCCACTGGCCTGATGGGGATCGGAATTATCCACGATAGCGTGGGGGAGTACCTAACCTGTAGGGTTACCGCGCGCCCGGTGCCTACTCCGCCCAATAGTAGGGTTAGCCCTACCATCGAGTTGGGTGCTAGCCGGATTGGCTCTTTCCTGCCGTCGCCATAAAATTGACGGTGCATGGGGCGCGACAACCAGACGGAGCGCGCAACAAATATTCGCCCATGCATGTAGAGGGGAGTTTTTCCGTGAAACGTCCCAGTTATCTACTCATTGGGCTGATCATCAGCACTCTGCTGGCAGGGTGTTCGCAACCGGCGGGATCGGGCAGCGGCCAGGGCGGATCTGCCGGGGCGCAGTTCGTCAACGAGCACCTAGTGTTCGCGCACGCGCTCTATGTTCCGCCGCTGCTTCAGCCGCGCCTGGAGAAGGGCGAGAAGATCTTTGATCTGGACATGCAATCCGGCGCGACGGAGTTTTTCGCCGGTAAGCAAACGGCGACGCTGGGCTTTAACGGCGCTTATCTTGGCCCAACTATTCGCGCCAACAGCGGCGACAAAGTTCGCCTGAACGTCACTAACCGCCTGAGCGAGACGACGACGGTACACTGGCATGGCATGCACTTGCCGGCGGTGATGGATGGCGGCCCGCACCAGATTATCGCGCCGGGCGCAACCTGGCAGCCCTACTGGACCATCACCAACCAGGCCGCGACGCTCTGGTATCACCCGCACCTAATGGGCAAGACCGGTGAGCAGGTTTATCGCGGGCTGGCGGGCCTGTTTATCGTCGACGACGCCAACTCAGCCGCGTTAGACCTGCCCGGCGAGTACGGCATTGACGACATCCCGCTGATCGTGCAAGACCGTCTGTTCGACCCGAACGGGCAGCTTATCTACCAGATGCACGGTCCAAACCCCGGCTTGCCCCCGGCAGCAGGTATGATCGGCGACACCATTCTGGTGAACGGCACCGTTGCGCCGTATGTCGATCTGCCGCGCACGCTGGTCCGCCTGCGCCTGCTGAACGCCTCGAACGGGCGGCGCTATAACTTCGGGTTTGCGGATAACTACCCGTTCTACCAGATCGCCAGCGACGGCGGCTTGCTCGAAGCGCCGGTGCAGCGTACGCGCCTGCTGCTCGGCGCCGCCGAACGCGCCGAGATCCTGGTCGATCTACGCGACACAAGCGGCCCGCTTACGCTGCTGAGTTATGCTGTGATTGCCAACAACGATTTTGTCAGTGGAATCGCCAAGGGCACGTTCGGCCCCAACGCCGAGAATCAACAGTTCAAGATCCTCGAATTACGCCCCCAGGCGGGCGACTTCGCCGCGCGGTCCATCCCGGCCCAGCTAAATACGATCAAGCGCCTGGACGCAGCGGCTGCGACCCAGACGCGCCGCTTCTCGCTGGATAGCAACAGCATCAACGGCAAGGAAATGGACCCGAACCGCATCGACGTAGTTGTGCAGAAGGGCGCGGTCGAGATATGGGAGGTTCGCAACGAATCGCCGCTCTACCATCCCTTCCACGTCCACGACGTGCAGTTTCTCGTGCTCAGCCGCAACGGGCAAGCGCCGCCGGCCTGGGAGCAGGGTTGGAAGGATACCGTGATCGTGGACCCCGCCGAGACCGTGCGGCTGATCATGCAGTTCACCGACTACGCCGACCCGCATATGCCCTCTATGTTCCACTGCCACATTCTGGAGCATGAGGACATGGGGATGATGGGCCAGTTCGTCGTCGTGGATAACCTCTCCGACCCGGTGGGCATCGCGCCGCAATCGGGCGGCGCGCTGGACGGGCACCCCATGAATCCCTAAGCACTTGCAGAGTGAGGAAATTCTCACCATGTCGGACAGATTTCACCACGATGCCACGGCGACACGGGGGAATGAATGCAGTACGCAGTGCGTAGAAGGTGCCGCTTGGGTTTCGCATCCTGCGGCGTGTGGCAAATCCCTAACCCCAATAACGAAGGAGGTTCGCTAAAATGACCGACGCAAAACGACCTACAAGTATAACCGTGCTGGCGGTGGTGGCCTTTATCTTTGGTATACTGGGAGTACTAGGCGCGCTCAGTGTTCTCTCCGTTGCGGCGGTGCCGGGCAGTAGCGGCGGTAACGTGGGCGACGTGCTGCTCGTATACGGAGTAGCACTGCTGGTCGCGTCGGCCCTGCAACTGGCGTTCGGCTCCGGCGCTTTGGCGCTCAAGCCGTGGGCGTGGACGCTTGGCGTGGCTTTGCAGGTGCTTGCGATTGCTTTGGCACTGCTCTACGTGTTTCTCGGTGCGAGTTTGGGCGGCCAGTTATTGAGCATCGTTCCCGCCGCCCTCATCCTGCGCTACCTCTTGACGCCCGCGATGCGCCGAGCGTTCGGCAGGGGATAGTTATGGGGGATGGCTACAGGCAACGGGCCCCGAGTGGCCGGTGGTCTGAAACCTGCTGCTCGTGACCCGTCAGCCGTTAGCTGTTACCTGTTGCCTATGTTGAGGTCACGTCCGCTGTCAACAATCGTTAGCCGCACCGGGTTGTCCGCGCGGGTGCGCGTGCTTGTCTCGCGCGAGGTGTGGCTGGCGACGGCGTTCTTGTTGCTCAATGCGCTGCTCGGCGTGTTCTGGTTCGTCGCGCTGGTTACGCTCATCTCGCTGGGGCTGGGGCTGGCGTATACCCTGATCGGGTTGGTGATCCTGGGCCTGACGATGCGCTTCTGGATGGCCGGGGCCACGCTGGAACGCCGGCGCGCCGGTCTGTTGCTGGGCACACGCATCGCGCCCCCGTATCGAGCGCTGCCGGAGCGCGGGATTCTGGCGCGGGCGCTCGCGCGGGCGGGCGATCCGGCCACCTGGCGCGATCTGCTGTATCTTGTGTTGCTCTTCCCGCTGGGCATCGGCGAGGGTGCGCTGGTGGTTGTCGCCTGGTTGTTGCCGCTCGGCGGGCTGCTGGCTCCCCTATGGCTGCCTTACGGGTCGGCTGCGGACACTGCGCAACCGAGCGTGGTGCTCGCCAGCGTCGCCGCGCTGCCGGCGGCGCTGGCCGGGCTGGCGCTGTTGTTGCTGCTGCCGCGCGTGCTGCTTGCCGTGGCGCGCCGGCATGGCGCGCTGGCGCTGGCGTTGCTCGGACCGACGGCGAGCCGCGAGCGGACGCTGGCGGCGCGCGTAGACGAGCTGCGGGCGAGCCGCTCGCGCCTGCTCGACGCCGCGCTGCTGGAGCGCCAGCGCATCGAGCGGGATCTGCACGACGGCGCGCAGCAGCGGCTGGTCGCCGTGGCGATGGGCCTGGGCCTGGCACGGGGGAAGATGCAAAGCGACCCGGCGGCGGCGGCGGCGCTGGTCATAGAGGCACACGAGCAGACCAAGCTGGCGCTGCGCGATATTCGCGATCTCGTGCGCGGCATTCATCCGGCGGTGCTCAGCGACCGTGGGCTGGACCCGGCGATCTCAGCCCTGGCCGGGCGCTGCCCGATCCCGGTCGAAGTGCGGGTCGATCTGGATCACCGCCCGCCCGAGGCCGTCGAGTCCACGGCCTATTTTGTCGTCGCCGAAGCGCTGACCAACATCGCCAAGCATAGCGCCGCCGCGCATGCCTGGATCGGCGTATCTTGCGCGCGCGGGCGGCTGCTGCTGGAGATCCGCGACGATGGTGTGGGTGGCGCTGCGCCAGCAGCGGGGGGGGGCCTGGCCGGGCTGGCGGATCGCGTCGCCGCGCTAGATGGCCGCCTGGTGGTCGCGAGTCCGGCGGGGGGCCCGACCATAATACGAGCGGAGTTGCCATGCGAGTAGTGATCGCCGAAGACTCGGTGCTGTTGCGCGAGGGCATCGCCCGGCTGCTGCGCGATGCCGGGTGCGAGATCGTCGCGGCTGTCGGCGATGGCCCGGCGCTCGTCGCCGCCGTCGCGGAGCACCGCCCTGATATCGCTATCGTAGACGTGCGTATGCCGCCGAGCCACCGCGATGAGGGTCTGCGCGCCGCGCTGGAGGCGCGCCGTCGCGTGCCCGGTAGTCCGATCCTGATCCTGTCGCAGTATGTCGAGGAGCGCTACGCCGGCGAATTGCTGCAATCTGGCCCCGGCGGCACCGGCTATCTGCTCAAAGAGCGCGTCGCCGATGTGGGCGACTTCGTGGACGCCGTGCGGCGGGTCGCCGCCGGTGCAACGGTGCTCGATCCCGAGGTCGTGGCGCAGCTTATGGCGCGGCGGCGGCACAACGATCAGTTCGCAGCGTTGACCACCCGCGAGCGCGAAGTGCTGGCGCTGATGGCCGAAGGCCGCTCCAACCGCGCTATTGGCGACGCACTGGCGATAGGCGACGGCGCCGTCGAGAAGCATATCAGCAACATTTTTGGCAAGCTGGGCCTCGCCGCCACCGAGGCCGACCACCGACGCGTTCTGGCCGTGCTTGCGTTTTTGCGTAGTTGAGCTGACCTACTCTCCCACGAAACTGTAGCAAAAGGAATGTGCCGAGGATCGGGTAGCCAGGGACTATTGCTGACCATCCTGGATGCGGCGGCGGGGCGACGGTTGCTCTCGGACTGACGGCGGCACACTTCATGGGGCGCTAAGCTCGACTGGCTTTAAAATAGATTGGGGGGCGGATACGCAGCCAAGGTTTGCGGCTCCATTGTGACTTTGTATCCCAGCCCCTCCATGCGCCGCTGCAGCCGGCGCACCACCTGCTGCTTGTGCCGCTCGTCGTAATAGCCCGCGCCCAATTCCCGATAGGTCTCCCCCCGCGCCAGCATCTCGTAGATCACCACTAACAACCGCCGGGCGATTGCGATGATGGCCCGTTGCACCCCCAGCCGCCCCACCAATCGCCGATACAGCGCACTCCAGTATGTGCCCTTCGTCCGCGCCGCCCCGTGCGCCGCCTGCACTAACGCGCCCCGT
>JBBSBO010000145.1:0-6461 GCA_038251215.1 Caldilineales bacterium | reverse complement strand
TCGCCATCGTCACGCGCTTCGGCCCCATCGCCACCGCGGCCTATGGCATCGGCGTGCGCGTGATGTCGCTGGTGTGGTCGGTCTCCGGCGCCATGGGCCAAGCCGTCGCCACCGGCGTAGGGCAGAACCTGGGCGCCGAGCAAGGTGCGCGCGCCGAGCGCGTGAGCAAGCTGGGCACGGCGCTCACCTTCGCCGCCATCAGCGTGTTCGGCGTGCTGGCGGTGATCTTCGCCCCGGCCATCATCGGCGTCTTCGTGCAAGACCCCGACGTAATCACCGAGGGCACGCGCTTCCTGCGCATCAGCGGCTGGGGCTTCGGCTTCTCCGGCGCGCTGATGGTGATCCAAGGCGCCTTCCAGGGCGCGGGGCGCACGACCTACTCGATGGCCCTCTCCATCCTCAACCGCTGGCTGCTGCGCCTGCCCCTGGCGGCACTGCTGGGCTGGACCTTCGGCCTGGGGCCGGCGGGCATGTGGTGGGCCTTCCTCATCTCCGACGTACTCGGCTTCGGCGTAGGCGCAGCCTGGCTGCAATGGGGCCGCTGGCAAAAGCGCCTCGTGGCGCGCGAGACATAGAACTCCGGGGGCGCGAATTTGGCGGATTTGGCGGATGGTCGTGGATGTCTGTGCAGATTCATCTGTGTGAACCCAGCCAAATCGATGTGATCCGTGTCCCCAGCTTGATCCGAGTGTTTTCATCTCTGGACTTTGGAGAGACGCCTTATGTCTGCATCAATCCGTGAAGAAGACGCCCTGACGGTGGGGCTGGCGCAGATCGCACCGGTGTGGCTGGATCGGGCGCGCACGCTAGAGAAAGTCTTGAGCGCGGTGGCCCAGGCCGCCGATCAGGGCTGCCGTCTGGTTGCGTTCGGCGAGGCGCTGCTGCCCGGCTACCCGTTCTGGCTGGAGTTGACCAACGGCGCGGCCTTCAATTCGCCGCGGCAAAAGGCCATCCACGCCCACTATCTGCAACAGGCCGTGCAGATCGAGGCGGGCCACCTAGAGCCGCTGTGCACACTGGCGGCGCAGCGACAGATCGCCGTCTACCTGGGCGTGATCGAGCGTCCCGCCGACCGCGGCGGCCACAGCGTCTACGCCTCGCTCATCTATGTGGACGCCACCGGGCGCATCGGCTCGGTGCATCGCAAGCTGATGCCCACCTACGAGGAGCGCCTCGTCTGGTCGCCGGGCGACGGGCACGGGCTGCGCGTACACCGCCTCGGCGCCTTCACCGTGGGCGGGCTGAACTGCTGGGAGAACTGGATGCCCCTGCCGCGCGCCGCGCTCTATGCCCAGGGCGAGGACTTGCACGTCGCCGCTTGGCCCGGCAACCTGCGCAATACGCAGGAGATCACGCGCTTCATCGCTCAGGAGGCGCGCAGCTACGTGCTCTCCGTCTCCGGCCTGATGCGCGCGATGGACTTCTCGCCCGCGGTCCCACATCTGGACGACCTCGTGGCGAATTGCCCGGCCATGCTCGCCGACGGCGGCTCGTGTTTGGTCGCGCCCGACGGGTCTTGGGTGCTGGAGCCGGTCGTGGGCGAAGAGACAGTGCGCGCGGCGGTGATCGACCAGCGCCGCGTGCGCGAGGAGCGGCAGAACTTCGACCCGGCGGGCCACTACAGTCGTCCGGACGTAACGCAGCTCAGCGTGAACCGTCGCCGCCAAAGCACGCTTATGTTCCAGGAGGAGTAGAATGGGAGTCTACGATCAGTCCGAGACGAATATTCGCTGCGAGTGGGGATTGCAAGGGATTGCTCAGTTGGCCCCCATCAGCGATGTCGTGGTGATCGTGGATGTTCTCTCGTTCTGTACCAGCGTCGAAATCGCCGTAAGCCGTGGAGCCGTCATCTTTCCCTATTACGGCGAAGCGGCATCCGAATACGCCGCTTCTGTCGGTGCAGAGCTTGCCGGGTTCCGAGCAAGCGGTTCGGCCTATTCGCTCTCACCCCAGTCGCTCGTCGCGATCCCCGCCGGCACACGCCTGGTTCTGCCTTCGCCTAACGGTTCGGCGCTCTCGCTCCACGGACGCCCGGCGGCAACGCTGGCAGGATGTCTGCGCAACGCCCGTGCGGTGGCGCAAGCTGCTGAGAAACTTGGGCAGCGTATCGCGGTTATCCCTGCGGGCGAGCGTTGGCGCAGCGGTGGTAGTTTGCGGCCTGCCTTCGAAGATCTGGTAGGGGCAGGCGCCATTATCAGCCACCTCTCCGGCTCGCGATCACCCGAGGCGTCGGCGGCGCTGGCAGCCTTCTTGTCCGCCCAGTCTGACCTTGAACACTGGATACAGGCGTGCAGTTCGGGCAAAGAATTGATTGCACGCGGCCATGCTCAGGATGTTGCGTTGGCCTCGGCGCTCAACGCCGGCGCGTCCGCGCCGCAATTAACCAACGCGGCCTATATCGAATCCGCCTCGCCCTAGACCGCCTTCGCCAGGCGCGCGAGCTAAGGAGAAATCAACTATGCAAGCATGGCTTTACCGGCAATATGCCCGGGCGCTCAACGCCCAAGTCTGGCTGCAGCAGCGCCTCTATCTCTACTCGCTCAGCCGCCGTCGCAGCCAATTGGCGCACGCCGACCTCAGCTACCTCAACCTGCAAGGTATCGACCTGCGCGGGGCCGACCTGCGCCATGCCAACCTGCATCATTCGGACCTGCGCCGGGCGCGCCTCGCCGGCGCCGACCTGACCGGCGCCGACTTGTCGCTGGCGGACATGGACGAGGGCCAGCTGGACGACGTCCACTCGCTCGACGGCGCGACCCTGCCCGACGGCACGCTCGTCGAGATCAAGCGCATTGAGGTCGCGGCGGTTACGAAGTCATCCGTCACGAGTGACGCATGACGCATGACGTATAACGCATGACGCATCAGGAGGAAATATGACCGACTCTACTAACGCCAATATCGGCATTCTGCACCCGGGACAGATGGGCATCTCCATCGCCGCCTCCGTCCAGAACAGCGGGCGCACCGTCTACTGGGCCTCGCAGGGGCGCAGCGAGGAGAGCCGCGCCCGCGCCGCCGAACACGGCCTGCGCGACGCGGGCACGCTCGCCGCGCTCTGTGCTACCTGCTCGGCGCTGATCAGCGTCTGCCCGCCGCACGCCGCCGAAGAGGTGGCACGCGACGTGCTGGCGCAGGGCTTCACCGGCCTCTACATCGACGCCAACGCCATCTCGCCGCAGCGCGCCGAGCGCATCGCCGCCGCCATGTCTGCGGGCGACGCGCAGTTCGTCGACGGCAGCATCATCGGCCCGCCCGCCTGGCAGCCGGGCAAGACGCGCCTCTATCTCTCCGGCCCGCAGGCGCACGCTGCAGCCGCGATCTTTGCCGCTGGCCCGGCGCAAGCCATCGTACTCGGCGAGGAGACCAGCCGAGCCTCCGCGCTCAAGATGTGCTACGCCGCCTACAGCAAGGGGACCACGGCGCTGCTCACCGCCATTCTCGGCGCGGCCGATACGCTGGGCGTGCGCGACGACCTGGCGGAACAGTGGCGTGCGGACGGCTCCGGCCTCGACCAGGACGCGCCGCGACGCGCCCGCGGCGTCACTGCCAAAGCCTGGCGCTTCGCCGGCGAGATGGACGAGATCTCCGCCACCTTCGAGGAGGTTGGCCTGCCCGGCGGCTTTCACGCCGCCGCCGCCGAAGTCTACCGCCGCCTAGCCCGCTTCAAGGACGCCGCCAAACCGCCCGCCCTGGACGAGGTGTTGGCCGCGCTGGATGCAAAGAACAGCAAACAGCAAGATTGAACCGCAAAGCACGCAAAGAAAAAGCAACAGCAAGAAAAGCAAAAGAAGAATAACCGGTAACTGGCCGGCCCGTATAGGGTAGGCTAACCCAGATCGCGGGCGGCGGGGAGGCCGTGCAGCGCTGTGGCATGGCGCACGGCTGCCAGCACAGCTTCCGCCGTCACCTCGGCGGCGACGGCGCCGATCAGCCCGATGTCGGCTTGTGCGCTGCCCAGCGACAGGGCGAAAAGCGTGTCGCCGTCCATGGGCGTGTGTACGGGGCGGATCGTGCGGGCGAGGCCGTCATGCGCCATCTGCGCCACCTTGGTGGCGGCGGCTTTGCTCAGCGCGACGTTGGTCGCGACCACGCCGATGGTCGTGTTGCCGCCGCGCCACGGCTGCGCGGGCGGGGCAAGCTGGGCCGCGGCCTGCTCCATGATGTGCTGCGTGCCGGCAAAGCCGCCGCCGGGCCAACGCGCCCCCGCCAGGATGCGCCCGTTGGCGGGGTCCACGACATCGCCGACGGCGTTGACCGCGACCAGGGCGGACACGACGATGCGCTCGCCAATGCGCCGTGAGGCCGTGCCGAGGCCGCTCTTGGTCGCCTGCGCGAAGCCGAGCGCCTTGCCCACGGTGGCGCCGGCGCCTGCGCCCACGCAGCCCTGCGCCACCGGCCCGTCTTGGGCGGCCTGGCAGGCGGCATAGCCGGCGGCGGCGTCCGGACGCGTGTCGGCGCGGCCCAGCGCCAGGTCGAAGAGAATAGCGGCGGGCACAATCGGCACGCGCGCCACGCCGGCGTCGAAGCCGTAGCCGTGTTCCTCCAGCCAGCGCATCACGCCATCCGCCGCCGCCAGGCCAAAGGCGCTGCCACCGCCCAGGAGTACGGCATGCACGCGTTCGACCGTGCAAGTAGGGTCGAGCAGAGAGATCTCGCGCGTGCCCGGCGCGCCGCCGCGCACGTCCACGCCCGCCACGGCGCCGTCGACGCAGAGCACGACCGTACAGCCCGTGCCGCCGTCTAGGTCCGTCCAATGGCCGACGTGCAGGCCGGGTACATCCGTCAGCGAGTGGTTCATGCGGCGATCTCCTGGTGCGCGTAAATTGTTCCGCTCTACGCTAGCTCGGCTCCTCGATCAGCTCCAGCTGCGCCTCGAACTCGTTGCCGTCGCGCAGGAGCTTGACCGTCACGACATCGCCCACGCGATAGTTGTCTTCCAGCAGGGTCTCCAGGTCCTCCAGCCGTCCGACTTCTTGGCCGTTGACGGCGAGCAGAATATCGCCGCCGACGTAGACGCGCTGGTTGCCGATGATGGCTTCGCTCTGGGCTCCGCGCACGCCGGCGCTGAGCAGCGGGGCGTTGTCGTACATCTGCACCAAGAGCAGCCCTTGCGCCACGGGCAGCTTGAGGATCTCGGCAAAGCCGGGCGTGACGGCATAGGCATAGCGGATGCCCAGCCAGGGATGGCGGTAGCGCCCCAGGGCTAGCAGATCGGGCAGCACGCGGTGGACGGTGTCCACGGGCACGGCAAAGCCGACGCCGGCGCTGGCGCCCGTGGGGCTGAAGATGGCGGTGTTGATGCCGATCACGCGGCCGCTGCTGTCGAGGAGGGGGCCGCCGGAGTTGCCGCGATTGATGGCCGCGTCCGACTGGATAACGCCGGTGATGGTGCGCCCGTCCTGCCCCTCGAGCGTGCGGCCCAGCGCGCTGATCACGCCGGTGGTGAGGGTGCGCCCAAATTGGCCGAAGGGGTTGCCGATGGCGATGGCGCGCTGGCCTACGCTCAAGTTAGCGGAAGAACCTAGCTCCACCGGCTGTAAGAGGCCGTCGGGCGCGTCGACGTGCAGCACGGCGATGTCGTTGCGCTTGTCCAGGCCGACGACCGTGGCGGTGTAGACCGTGTCTTCGCCGAAGTTGACTTCGATGCGCTCGGCGTCGGCGACGACATGATAGTTGGTCAGGATATGGCCGTCGCGGTCGAGGACAAAGCCGGAGCCGGCGCCCTCTTCGGGGACTGCCTCGAAGAAGAAGTTGCGCCGCAACACACGCGTGGTGATCGAGACGACCGACGGCGCCACGTGCTCGTACACATCGACGATGCGCCGCTCCTCCATGTCCAGACCGGCGGCGTCGATCAGGGCGGCGTCGGAGGGGCCGTCGCCGGGCGAGGCGGAGGCAGGCGCGGACGGCTCCTCGGCGACAGGCGGGGGCGTGGCGGTGGGCGCGGGCGTCTCCGTCTGCCGCGTCGCCGAGAACTGGTCCACCAAGCGTCCGGCCTCGGCGCAGGCGCTCAAGGCCGCCAGCAACAACAGCGCCGTCATAACCCAGCCCAGCCGGCGCAGCCTTATTATTCCGCTTTGCTCAAGTTTCGTGCTCATGGCGTGTCGTGCTCCTTCTGACGCGTATTCTATCATATGCGCAGAAGGAAAGCGGAGAGAATACAGGGGCGCGCAAAAGAGATGACCGTCGCGATGGGTGCGACGATCATCTGTGCGGGTCACTCGATTGGTTTGACTGCTCGTTTGAGGCGTGATGCGTCATGCGTCATACGTGACAGGTGACGCATGACGGGTGACGGGTGACGGGTGACGCCTAGTCGGCGACCACGCCACCTATGCCGACGAACAAGCGGTGGGCGGCCTGCGGGCGGCGATGCTGCGCTTCGGCGCTTAGCCGCTGTTCGCTACGGTTATGGCTTGACTGGCAGGGACAAAACTTATAGCCTACCCCGCGCACCG
>JBBSBO010000144.1:0-6463 GCA_038251215.1 Caldilineales bacterium | reverse complement strand
GCGCAGAAGTGGTTCTTCCGCTATGGGCCAGGCGACGGCGACCTGGGCATGGCGAAGAATCTGGCGATGGCGCGGGCTGTGCGCGAGGCGGTTGGGCCGGACTATACGCTGATGTTCGACGCCTTTATGGGGTGGAGCACGAGTTATGCGGTGACGATGGCGCAACGACTGGCGTCCGTGCGCCCCTTCTGGCTGGAGGAGCCGATCCCGCCGGAGCGGGTAGGCGGTCTGCGCAAGATTCGCCGGCAGGGCGGTGTGCCCGTGGCGACGGGCGAACATGTCTACACGCGCTGGCAGACGAAGGAGCTGCTGGTGCAGGAAGCGGTGGACTTCTTGCAGAATGACCCGGACTGGACAGGCGGCATTTCGGAGCTGGTGAAGGTCTGCGCGCTGGCTTCGGCCTTCGAGGTTCCCGTCATAGCGCACGGGCATTCGCTGCTGCCCGCGCTGCATGTGGCGGCTGCGCAATCGCCGACGACCGTGCCCTTCGTCGAATACCTAATCCGCAACCAGGAGATGAAGCAGTGCCTGCACACTCAGGTCTACCGGCCTGAAGATGGCATGATCGCCGTGCCGGAGGCGCCAGGGCTGGGGTTGGCGCTGGATATGGAGAAGATCGAGCGCATGGAGCCGGTTTCCGTGGGCGTGACGCGCGCAGCGTCGTAAGGGAAGTTCGTAGGCGTTGAGAAGAGGCGAGATGGAGCGAACGGCAGTGCGCAGCGCCGTGGTGCTGGCGGCGGGGGCGGGTACGAAGTTCTGGCCATACAATGTGGTGCGCCAAAAAGCGGCCTTCCCGATTGCGAACGTGCCGGCGGTGCGGCGCGTCGTCGACAGTCTAGCCGCGATAGGCATAGAGCGCATTGCCGTGGTCGTGGGCAGTGGCGAGGCTTCTGTGCGCGCGGCGTTGCGCGGTTGTCGCGGGGATGTGAGGTTCGTGCGCCAAGCCGTCTTGAGCGGTACGGCAGATGCGGCGTTGCTGGGTAGCGCAGGGATCGACGGAAGCTTTCTGGTTGTCTATGGCGACATCGTAACGGAAACAGACAACCTGCGCGAGCTGGCACGGCGCTTCGATGAGGAGCAACCCTTTGCCGCTGCACTGGTGCAGCCGCTCGGGGCGGAGAGGCCGCAGGACTGGCTGATCGCACACGCGGAGGGCGGCCAACTGGTCGGCGTAGAGGGCCATAGTCGCGGCGGTACGCAGCGGCTGTGCGGCGCCTATGCCTTCCGCGCTGATGCCGTAGAGTTGCTGCGCGCGCATCCGGGCATTATGCACAGCGTGCCGGTGGGCGGGATGCCGCCGCTCGAGGGTGAGCTGGCTCAGTCGCTGCAGGCGGCGCTGGACGAAGGTCAGGCCGTGGCGGTGGTGGAGGCTTGCGGCTATCATGTGGACCTGGACAAGCCGTGGCACATCCTGGAGGCGAACCGGCACGTGATCGAAGCGATGATCGCCAGCTTGGAAAGCGACGCTATTGCATCGTCGGCGCGCGTGCATGACGGCGCGGAGGTCGCAGGGCGGCTCGTGCTGGGCGAGGGCTGTACGATCGGCAATCGCGTGGTCGTGCGCGGCGACGTGTGGATGGCCGCGGGCAGCAGCCTGAGCAACGGCGCCATCCTCGATGGACCGGCTGTGATCGGCAGGAACGCCACAGTGCGCGACTATTGTCTGGTCGGCGGGAACACGAGCGTGGGCGCGGGCGCAGTCATGGGGCACGGCGCGGAGTTTAGCGGCGTGGCGCTGGACAAGGTCTATTGCTACCACTATTGCGAGATTTGGGGCGTGGCGGGCGAGGCGGTGGATTTTGGCGCGGCGACGGTGTGCGGCAATCTGCGCTTCGACGATGCGGATACAGTGTGGCGCGTCAAGGGGCGCGCGGAGATGCCGAGCGCTGCCGCCAACGCAGCCTACTTCGGCGACTTCTGTCGCACGGGCGTCAACGCGGTGTTGATGCCGGGGCGCAGGGTAGGTGTGTATAGCTGCCTGGGCGCGGGCGTCGTGGCTTACGAGGATGTGCCCGACCGGCAGTTGGTGACCGTGAAGCAGGAACTAACCGTGCGGCCGTGGGGGCCGGAGCGCTACGGCTGGTAGCGCATGCGGCGACTATGATTTGTCCGGCGCGCAGCGGTACGCCAGAGCCAGCGTGATGTCGTCACCGCTGCCTGCGGCGGAGGTGTCGCGCAGCCAGGCGGGGAGCTGTCGCCCGAGGGCCGGCAGGCCGTCGGCGCGCAGGGCGGCAAGCAGGTCGCTGCCGGCCTGGAGAAAGCCGGCCCGGTCGGCGAACGAGTTGGCGTAGCCGTCCGTTGCCAGGATTAGGAGCGGCGGGGACGCGGCGGGCGCAGGCTGGAGGTAGGTGCGAGCGTGGCGCCACGCCTTTGGGCTGCACAGCGACGTGGTTTCGTTGGCGAAGAGCAGCGGATCGGCGGCAAGAGTTATGGGCGCGGCGGCCCCGTCTTCGGCGACAAGCAGGATGTCGCCATCTCCCAGCTGGAACGTCAATAAATATGTGTCGGTGATGAGCGCGGCCAGCAGTGTGGAGCCGTAGGCCAGTTGCGGGTTGGCGTTCAGGCGCGCCAAGGCCGCAGGCGACACGCGCCGGGCGAGCGCGTCCAGTTCGCGGCGGCTGAGCGGCTCTGCGGCTAGGTCGGCGGCAACGGCTTCTCCCCAGGTCATCACGAGATCGCGCGGCAAGCGGTCGGCAGCGACGCGTTTGATCGCAGAGAGCGTCGGCTGATCCGCATGTGAAGCGGCGAAGCGGCGCAGCAGCGTGATCGCGGCATGGACGGCTGTGCGCGCCCCGCGTCCGCTGCGGATATAAAGCGGGCTGCCATGTCCGTCGGCGACGGCTAAGATGATCGGCGCGTGGGCTGCGGCGGGCGCATGCCAGGCAAGGGCGTCCTGGTTAGGGGCGCCGCTGCGGCGATGACTTGCACCGCGCACGGTGGCACCGGTGATGTGCCAGGCGAGCGGCGGGCTGCCGGCGGTTGTGTCATCACACCTTGTGTCATCGCACATCGACTCTACCCCGCCTCGGCCTTACCAGACATCGGCGGCGGAGTCGGGGCCGGAGGCGGCTTCCGGCGCGACAGGCAGCGGCACGTTGATGCTGGGCGCGATGTCCAGGGTCTGGCTAGCTGGTGACGAGGCGGATTTCAGCACCTCCGTTGAAGCCCAGCGAATAAAGCGCACGAGCGATTCGGCGTTGTTGGCGCGCAGCGGTTTGAACTCCGGGTGACCGATGAAGCGCTGGAGTACGTCCAAGTCCGCATCGTCGCCGATGGCGATGGCAATGCGCACGGCCTTCTTGCCCCACGGCTGTTCCATCAAAGCCTGCAGCCCCGCGTCGAACTTGTCGGTCGGCTGGCCGTCGGAGATGAGGACCAGCACAGGCGGCAACGCGCGCGCAGGCATGAGGTTGGGCTGCAACTGCTCGGCCAATAGGCGCATGGCATGGCCCATGTCGGTGACGCCGCCCGCTTTGAGGTCCTGCCAGCGGAAGTCCGCCACGGGGGTAGGCTGGGCCAGCGACCAGCGTGCGCCGTCGGAAAAGGCGACGGCGCGCACGAGTACGTCGGCGTTCGGGTTTTCGGTCGCCACCTGTTGCATATGCGGGATCGCTTCACGGATGGCGTTGTTGAGCGCTTGGATCTTGCCCTCCAAGCCCATGGAGCCGGAACAGTCTGCGATCCAGAAGAAGTGAAGAGGGCGACCGGCGAGGGCGCCGCCAGGGAGTCTGCTCATGGGTTGCCTTACTAGAAGAGGTGTTTGTCCAGCTCGAAGGGGGCGGGGCCGGGGCCGCTGACGAGCGTGCGCGTAACGCTGGGCAGAGCGTCGAGGCGGGCGCGCACGTGCGCAACGTCGCCGGGTTCGCACAGGACGTGGACATTCGGCCCGGCGTCGATGGTGAAGTAGGCTGCCACGCCGTCGTCAGCGCGCAAACGCTGCACTGAGTGAATGACTTCCAGGGTGCCCGGCTGCCAGTAGAGCAAGGCGGGCGTGCTGGTCATCATGACGGCGTGCATGGCGAGCGCGTCCATTTCGATCAGGGGGCCGAGGCGGGCCAGACTGCGGGCGCGAATCGCCTCGATGACGTCGGGCAGGATGCGCGTTGCATGGGCGGCGCGGGCGTCGTTGAGCGGGCTGCTCGCAGCCAGTTGATGCCCGCCTTCGCTGCTGACTTGCTTGGGCGCGCTGCTGATCACCGCCACGATGTCGACCAGATTCCAGTATCCCGGGGCGAAGAGTTGGCGCGCCACGCTGGTGGCGTCATCCGTGCCGCGCTCCCACAGTACAAAACCGCCAAAGAGGCTGCGGCTGGCGGAGCCGCTGCCCAGGCGCGCGAGGGCGGAGAGGCGGGTAGCGTCCAGCTGTAAGCCGGCGGCGCGACAGGCTGCGACCGTAAGCGCGGCAAAGCCGCTGGCGGAGCTGGCAATGCCGGACGCCATGGGGAAGTTGTTGCTGCTGACGACTTGCGCCCGCTGCGAAATCCCAGCTAGGGCGCGGATGCGGTCGAGGTGGCGCTCAACACGTGTGTGCGCGCTGCCGTGCAGGGGAGCGCCGTCCACCGTAATGGCATCCGCCAGCAGCATGTCGGGCGGCAGCCAGGCGAATGACGTGGTCGTGTGAGCGTCCGCCAGGGTCATGCTGACGGAGCTGGTGAGCGGAAGGTTGATCGAAGCGTCGGCGATGCCCCAGTATTTGATGAAGGCGATGTTGCTGCCGGCGCGGACGGTGACCTTGTGCATGGGGTTGTGCTTGGCTTTCTGGCGTTTACAGTTCGCGTGCCGCCATATCCTCGAAGCGGCGGATGAGGTCGTCGAGCAGCTCTTCATGCGCATCGAATTCGACGGCTGCGCCGGTCGCGTTGGGCGTGATGGTCGCACGCCAGCCCACGCCTTCGAGCAGTTGGCCTTTTTCGGCCACGCCGCCGCCGAGGCGTTTGAGGAGCGTTTCAGCTAGCTCGGGCGTCATGCCGGGGAAGTCGAGCGTCTCCTGGTCGTACAGTTCTTTCCGGTCATATTCCGAGTAACGGCTATCGCGTTCGTCGCCGAAGGATGATGTGCTGATAGGCATGTTCGCTCCTGGCGTTCGGTACAGAATGGGCGGTCTATGCGGACTCGCCTGGGCTGCAGAGTGGTCTGCACAGTGCGAAGGCGGCGGTGCAGGCAGTATAGCACCGCCGGATCGATGCGCAAAGCTCGCGCCTTGACTCTTGTTGGCGGCGCAATTATGTCTGCCGCAAGAGAAAAGCCCCGACCTAAAGATAGTCGGGGCGTTGGGTAGACGAGGCAGATGGCGCATCACGCAGCCATGCTATGTGGTTTCCGTGCTTTGCGGCTGCGCCAACAAATCGTCGATTTGGCGCAGCACGGTGATGCGGTTCTTGTGGCCCGCCTCGTAGGCGCGCACCAATTTGAGGGCCTCGGGGTTCACCTCGGCAATGCGCTCTCCAACTTCAGGCACGGTGAGGTCGTCGTAACCGGGCAGGGGCGGCTCCGTCGCTGTCTCCATTTTGATCTCGATATCCTGGTCATCGGCGACTGGGTTGGCCGCGAGGTCGGGCTTAAAACCGGATATCGTCTCTTTCAGTCGGTCCTCGACTTGTTGGCCGCGTTCGCTGACTTCGTTGGCGACGCGATCGACGCGGGCGGCGAAACGGGCGCGGCGTCGGCTGGCCCGCTCGGCCATTTTGTCCTGAAATTCGGCGAAACTGGAATTGGCGTCCGCCTCAAGCTGTTCGCCGCGCTGCTCGGCTCTGTCGGCAAGGTCGCCGACTTGCTGGAGGGCGGCGGCGCCGGCGTCGAAGGCGAGGCCTGCCAGGCCCAACCATGTACGCGTGATCTTGCGACCTGCGGCGCGGGCGCGCTCAGCGCGTCGCTTGATGCGTTGCTCTATTTGCTCACGGACATCGGCTTGTTCACGGACATCGGCTTGGTTTGTGCTGGCGTTCATTGAGTCCTCCTGTTTTCCTCTCTACGAAGACCCGGGGGCCTTCGGGCGTATGGAATACGCCATGCCACACGTTGCCGCACACGCGATCGTTGCCTGCGGCCTCATGCGTGGACAACTCAATTCTAGCGCGTTGAAATCAGCGCGTCAAGGTGCAATGACATAAGGTGGATGTATGGCAGCAGATATAGAGGAGCGGTTTGTCCCGACGGATGGTGTGCCGAGACGGCAGACACCCGCGGGCGTGAAGCCATGTACGGTGTACGGTACGCATGTTGAGTTGAAAGTCATCCAGTAAGCTGCAAGCTTACTGGATGACTTCGGTGGCGCCTAGAGTGTCAGTTCGAGGATGGAGTATGAGGCTGGCGGCAGGTCGCAGGTGAAGCGGCGGCTGAGGCCATCGATTGAGCGCGTGGCGGGGACGACGTTGTCGGGGCGCTGGGGCGTGTTCATGGCGAGCGGGTCGTCGTGTTCCAGCCGGTGCAGCTTTCCGTTAGCCTGTACATTGGCTTCGGGCAG
>JBBSBO010000143.1:0-6471 GCA_038251215.1 Caldilineales bacterium | reverse complement strand
CTATGTCAGCGCTCTCGTCCAAGGCGAAGTAATCGAGTTCCGGCAGTTCGTCCGGTTCTTCCAGTTCTTCGTCATCCACGACTTGCGCCCCCAATTCATCTACGCTGTCGGCGCCGGCCGCGGTGCGCGCCCGCGCAATCAACCAGATCATGTCGTCCGCTTCGTCGTAGCCGACGATCAACTGAGCCACGCGGAAAAGCGGCTCCACAGGCGACTCCGGCACAAGCAGGCTGCCGCCGGCGGCAACCGGCTTGAGGCTGGGGTATTTCTGCTCCAGTTCCTCCAGCAGTTGTAACACGCTGACCGCCAGGTTGGCGACCTCTTGCTTTTCCAACACGACTGTCACCAGCGAGGAACCGGCGCGCCCCTGGATGAAGAAGGTGCGGTTGCCCGGCTCGCCGATGGCGTCGGCAACAATGCGCTGGACTGGGTTCAAATCGTAGGCATATTGGCTCATGGGCGGGTTCTCACAATCGGTCCAGGCTATTTGGCCGCGGTCGCGGGGGCGGTCATTGTCAGTTCGTTAGGGGCGGCAACAGTTGCCGTGTCGTTGGCAGCGTCATTGGCAGCGTCGCCAGCTGCATCCGTCGCAGAGTCGCCTTCTTGTTCTTCCTGCGCAAACTCAAATTTGGGCAAGTCCGCCACGTAATTCGTAAAGAGTACGGCGGGGTGCGGGCCGTGAAAGCCGATGGCGCTGATCGAGGCCGTGCTCACCGCCACGCGCTGGAACAGGTCGATGGGCGCGCCCAGGTAATGAGCCAGCGTCGTGCGGATTACGTCGCCGTGGCTAAAGATCACCGCCACTTGGTTGGGGTGCGCCGCCCGAATTCTCTCGATCGCCTTGACGGCGCGCGCCTGCACCTCATAGAGCGTTTCTCCCTGCGGAAAGCGAAAACTGCTGGGCAGGTGCTGCACCAATTGCCAGTCCGGGGACTTCGCCAGCTCGCGCAGATCGCCGCCCTGCCACTCGCCGTAGTCCACTTCAACCACGCCCGCTTCGGTCGTCACGGGCAGCCCCAGCGCGGCGGCGACGGGCTGTGCAGTCTCCAGGCAGCGCTCCAGCGGGCTGGAATAGATGGCGCTCACCGGCTGCTGCGCAAAGGCTTGCACCAGACGTTCGGTCTGGCTGCGACCGTTGTCGTTGAGATGTACGCCGGGCGTACGTCCTGCCAGGCGGTGGGAATTGACCCAATCGTTCTCTCCGTGGCGCACCAGCAACACATAGGTGACCGGACTGCTCATATCTTTTTCTCGCCTTCGCTGTGGTATAATTGCCCCTAATGGGCGGTCACGCCACTGAGCGGCGCGAACTGCTATGAGGATAGCACAGGCGGCGAGGCGGTAGAAGTGGAAACTCTTACCTTTTGCAGATTCTCGGTCCCTTGCTTCGGCTTTCGCCCTGAGTTCTGCCCTTAATTTCAGCCTTGATTTCAGTGTAGCATACTTGCGCAAAAAGTGAAGTCGACTATTTCGCGGCCTATAGGTTCCAGCGGAGACGCTCACGCGATCGCCGCCCCACGAGTTCATCCCTGCGTGAATCAGCGCCGCCGGCGGCGGGTCGCGCCGCGTGCTGCGGCAGGCGCGCTGCTCTTGTTCTTGGCCCTGCTCGCTACGCTGGGCGCGTGCTCGCGCAGCAGTAAACCGGCGGCGGACCCGCTGCAGCCCTATCGCGCCGCGCTGAAAGACGCCTTCCAGGGCGACATTGACCTCATGGCCTCCGCCCCGCGCTACCAGATCGAGATCGCCGTGCCGCCGCCCGGCAATATGCTGACCGGCACGGCCCACATCCAGTTGACCAATACCAGCTCGGACCCGTGGCAGCATCTCGTCTTCCGGCTCTACCCGATGCTGGACCACTACGGCAGCCAAGTTACCCTGCTCGGCGCGCTGATCAACAACTCGCCCGCGCCCTTCATTTATCAGGCGGATGACACAGCCGTGCGCGTAGACTTGCCGCAGGCGCTGCTGCCGGGCCAACCCGTCACCGTCGACCTTTCCTGGAAGCTGACCATCCCCCGCTGGTCCGATGACGCTACGACCTACGCCCTCTTCGGCACAAGCCAGGAGATGACGAGCCTGCCGCTCTTCTATCCCTCGCTGGCTGTGTACGAACCGGGCGCGGCCATCGGCACAGGACATTGGTGGCTGGACGAGGGCACGGAGCGCGGCGATTCGGCCTTCAACTTGGCTTCGCTCTTCATGGTCACGGCTACTCTGCCCGCCGAGCAAGTTCCAGTCGCCACCGGCACGCAGATCGCCACGGCGACGGTGGGCGAGGACCTGACGCAGCACGTATGGGTTACAGGGCCGGTGCGCGAGTTCCTGCTGCACATGAGTCCTCGCTTCCAGTCGGCGTCGATGGACAGCTACGGCACCACCGTCACCAGCTATTGGCTGCCCGGCGAGGAGAGCGCAGGCCGCGCCGCGCTGGCCTACGAAGTCGCCGCGCTGCGCGTCTACAGCGACCTCTTCGGCGGCTACCCCTCGCGCAACATGGCGGTGGCGCCCGCGCCCCTGTCGTATCGCGGCATGGAATACCCGCAGGTCAGCCTGCTCGGCCTCGAGCTATATTCCAGATATCGCGACGACCTGGAGGTGCTGGTGGCGCACGAAGCCGCCCATCAGTGGTGGTATCAGATCGTACACAACGACCCCGTGCGCGAGCCGTGGCTGGACGAAGCATTGGCCGAACACTCGGCGAAGCTCTATTTCGAGGAGGTCTACGGCCGCGCCCGCGCCGATGAGATGGAGCGCACCCGCTGGCGCGTGCCGCTCGCCCTGCTGGCGGACAGCCAGGGCGAGGTCAACCTCAACCGCCCCGTGGATGCGTTTGACAACGGCTCGCAGTACGAGACGGTGGTCTATGCCAAGGGCGCCCTGCTCTACGCACGTATGCGCGAGGCATTGGGCGACCGCGCCTTCCGCACCTTCCTGCGCGATTACCTGGCGGAGCACCGCTATCAAATCGTGACGACGCAGCAATGGCTGGAGGATCTGCGCGCGTTGGGCAAGCCGGAGCTGCTCCTGCTCTATCGCGAATGGGTCGATGCGGCGGCGACACCACGGCCCACGCCGGAACCGACGGAGACCCCCGCCACGGAAGTGCAAGCCTCGCAATAGCGCAGCCGGCTCGCGCCAGTCAGGCCGCGCGAGCTAAAGCGCGTAACGTATACAACTAGAGGATTTTTTGGAGGAAGAGCTTGGTGCGCTCGTGTTGGGGCGATTCGAAGAATTGGCTCGGCGTGCCCGTCTCCACGATTTCCCCAGCATCCATGAAGATGAAGCGGTCCGCCACCTCGCGCGCGAAGCCCATCTCGTGCGTCACCACCACCATCGTCATGCCCGACAGCGCCAACTCTTTCATCACGTCCAGCACCTCTTTGATCATCTCCGGGTCGAGGGCGGAGGTCGGCTCGTCGAAGAGCATGATCTTGGGCTGCATCGCCAGGGCGCGGGCGATGGCGACGCGCTGCTGTTGCCCGCCGGATAGCTGCGCCGGGTATTTGTGCGCCTGTTCGGGGATGCCCACGCGCTCCAACAGCTGCATCGCCAGGGCGTCGACCTCCGCCTTCTTGCGCTTACGCACCGTCAGCGGGGCCAGGGCCACATTCTTGAGCACCGTCAGATGCGGGAACAGATTGAACTGCTGAAAGACCATGCCCGTTTCCATGCGGATCGCCTCAATGTTGTGTACATCCTCCGTCAGCGGGATGCCGTCCACGATGATGTCGCCGCTTTCGTGTTTTTCCAGGCGGTTGATCGTGCGGATCAGCGTGGATTTGCCGCTGCCCGACGGCCCTATGATGACGACCACCTCTTTCGGCTTGACTGTGAAGCTGATATCGCGCAGCGCCTGGAAGTCCCCATACCACTTGTTGACGTTGCGGCAGACGATGATATCGGCAGCTTCGGTATAAGCAGCTTCGGCGCTGGGGGCGTCTTGAGGTTTTTCCTGGGCTTCTTTCGTCACGCGGCGATTCCAATCTCGACGAGGCTTCGCAGGCCGGAGGATATACAATCCATTCAAATCCAGCGTCAGTCTTACCATGATTGCGCGTCGCTGTCAAAAGGCCCTGCGGCAAACCTCCGGCAAAGGGCGCCTGCCAAAAGCCGGTGCATTTGTCCTATCGATCGTGCCACAAACGCGATAGCAAGGATATCGAGACCAGCCTATACTCAAGAAAGGGCGAAACAAATATGTTACTGAAGACATCGCCGGGGGGATCGACATTTCCATACCCCTACAAGGGAGGAGAGTTATTTTGCCTCCATCTGGGCAGCTTTGGCGACAACGAGGCTGGAGCGATAGCCAGAATAGAGGTTGAAGAGGCCTTCTTGCTCCGGCAAAACAGAAGAATCGGCATTTGGGTTGACCTCCATCAGACCAAGCTTACCGATAGGGTCCTGCGCGAACTCGTTGCGTTCCTGGAACACACCCGCGCTCTTGTGCCCAAACTCGCTTTGGTAGGTTGTTCCGCCTGGAATCGCCAGAAAATCAGCCGAGCCATGAAGAAATCCGCCCGCCTTTCCTCTTTGCCGACAAAGGTTTTCAGCGATCCGGAAGATGCCAAAACCTGGCTGGTGAGTGAAACCAATTCCCAGCAAGTCACCTAACACGTAGGCCAAAAGCCGCGCGAGAAAGCACGTCCCATGGGCAAATTGATCTGGCGAAAGCGAATCAAGATCGCACCGGGGATCACGCTGAACCTATCGCCGTACAGCACGGGTGTAACCGTGGGCAATCGCCTGGCGCGCGTGACGGCGAACACGCGACGCGGCATCACCTCCAGCGTGAGCCTGCCCGGTACGGGGCTGCGCTACCAACATGCGCAGAAGATCGACGCCGCGCCCAAAGCGCCTGCGCCCCCCAACGCGCTAGCCGCCCAGCAGCCCGTCGCACTCGCAGCCAGCGCGCCCCCCAAAAGGCGAGGCGGCGGTCTGCTCCTGGCGGCTCTGAGCGTGGTGGCGCTGTGGGGGATTCTCGTCTTGGCTTCCGGCGGCACGGAAACGGCGGACCCGGAAGCCCGCAGGTCGACGGGCGCGCAGGCTGTCCTCGCTTTGCCCACCCGCTTGACGCCACCCGTTGCGCCCGCGGCAGAAGCGCCGGCGCTTGTCTTCCCGACGGTCACGTCCATACTTCAAGTCGTACCCAAAGCGCCGGACACGCCCACGCCCCAGCCTACGCCAGCGCCCATGGCGCTAATTGCAACACAAGGAGCCGTCAACGTGCGCAGCGGGCCGGGCCAGGATTACGCCATTGTGACGACGGCCAATGCCGGCGAATCGTTTGCGGTGCTGGGCCAATCGCAGCAGGGCCTGTGGATTTTGCTGGAAATACGCGGCGCGCCGGGCTGGGTGTACAGCGAGCTGCTGGATTTGAGGCGGATCAGCGCCGCCATCCCGGTGAATGCCTCGCTGAATGAGCAGGCGCTCAAGCCCATCGCCACCGCGGACCTCTACGCGGCCTGTTATGCGCAAGTGGATCAGCGCCTTGCAGCAGGGGCGAGCGTGCTGCTGGCGGACTACGGCATCACCGCCGCGGCGGAGAATTTGCCGGGCGATGTGGAGGCGCTGCGCCAGGATGGCTACCGCCTCTGTCGCAACGAGCTGTCGTCCGAAGCGTTCGCCGCCAAGTGGAGCGCGCCGCCTGCGCCGCCCACGCTCGCGCCCGAGCCTGTCCCCGCCACGCGCGTGGAGGTTGTCCCGCTGCCGATCGTGCCGCAGGAGCAGCCCGCCGCGCCGGCGCGATCCTGCTGCAAGGTCTGCACCGGCAGCAAAGCGTGCGGCGATTCTTGCATTAGCCGGAGTAAAACGTGCCACAAAGGCGACGGCTGTGCCTGCCAGGGCTGAGCAGGCGCCGGCAGGCCGCCGGCCTGCACCCCCGGATCTTTTTGGTTTTGATCCGACTTGCGCTATAATCCGCACTCAATCGGGTGCAGTTTACCCATTCGCGGAGAGCGCTTATGTCTGCTGAGCTTGTCAACACAGTCGCCACCATCGTCGGAATTGTCGTTGCCGTGCTGGGGGCGTTTATCTTCGCCTTTTGGGCTGCCGTCGGCATTTGGACCTTCAACGACATCCGCACGCGCACGCGCGACTGGCTGGCGATCCTGTTGGCCGTGGTGCTGGTACTGGTCTTCCCGCTCGTCGGCTGGGTCCTCTACCTGATGATCCGCCCGCGCCAAACGCTGGCGGACATGTTTGACCGCGCGTTGGAGGAAGAAGCCCTGCTGCGCGAGATCGAGGACACAATTGCCTGCCCCACCTGCGGCGCGCCGGTCAAGGACACTTGGGTCTACTGTCCCAGTTGCCATACCCAACTGCAACATAGTTGCCCGAACTGCGGCAACCTTGTGCGCAACGAATGGGAGATCTGTGTGCTGTGCGGCGTGAATCAGCAGGCGGCGGTCAGCCGGCGCTATGCCGACTCGGCCTTCGGCCAGCAGCGCGGCCCCAAGCCCAGCGAAGACG
>JBBSBO010000142.1:0-6505 GCA_038251215.1 Caldilineales bacterium | reverse complement strand
CCTGTTTGGCATGCACGCCTGGCTCTTCAACAACGAGACCTCGCTTTTGACCGACGACTGGGCCGATTCCAACGTGCTCGACCCCAAGTTTAGCGAGTCGCTGCAATTCCTGGCCGATCTTATTCTCAAGTACAAATACTCGCCCAACCCGACAGGATGGGATGAGGCGGCGCAGTTCCATGCCGGCAACCTGGTCATGCGCACCTGCGGTCGCTGGTGCATCGGCGCCTCGTTGGCCGCCGAGTTCACCGACTATGACCTGCAATATCAGCCGCACCGCGCCGGCCCGACCAAGACTGTCGGCGGCACGGACGGTTGGGGCCTTTCCTCTTCGGCCAAGAGCGACCAAGAGGCGTGGGAAGTCGTCAAGTTCTTGTCGAACAAGGACGCGGCGATTGACATGGTGCAGTTGGGTGGTAACATTCCGGCGCTGCGCTCTGTGGCGGAGATGCCGATCTTTGCCGAGTATGGCCCGGCCAACACCGCCGTCTTCTACAATTCGCTGGACTATGCCAAGCCCGTGCCGTCGCCCACCAACTTCAACATCATCGAGCCGCTGATGAATCGCCACCTGGATACGATCTGGAACGGCGAGAAGAGCGTGGAAGAAGCCGTGGAGGCGCTGCACGCCGAGTTGCAGGCCGAGATGGACAGCATTAAGGCGTAGGACCGGCGCTTACCGGTATAGGTTGCGCGAGAGCTAAACATGAGGGCCAGGGATCAAGCAAGGTTGATCTGTCCCTGGCCCTTTGTCCTAATGACGATTCTAGGCAATGCTTGCGGGTAGACAAGCATTATAGACGCCCTGGAGGAGCTGCTTGATGCAGACCACTGTGCGCAGCGATGCTGTGCAGGCCAATTTGCGCCGCGGACGTTTCAGCGGCGTAGGGGGCCGTGAATCTTTGGCAGGCTATCTCTTTATCATGCCTGCTTTCCTCTCTCTCACGATCTTTCGAGTGCTGCCCATTTTGGCATCGGCGGTACTGGTGTTTATGAAGTATGATATCTTGTCGCCGGCGGAGTGGGTGGGTTTTCAGAATCTGGCGCGGCTGGCAAGCGACAAGCGGCTGCTGTTGATCTACCGCAACACGCTGGTATTTGTGGTGGGCGCGACGTTTTTGAACAACGTCGGCGGCTTGCTGTTGGCGATGGGCGTTAACCGGGCTATGCCCGGAGCGTTGCGCTATATCCTGCGCACGGCGCTGTTTTTCCCGGTGCTCACCACTACGGCCTCGCTGGCCTTGGTCTGGCAGTTCTTGCTCACGCAGGATCGCGGCGTGGTCAACTATCTGTTGAGCCAGGTCGGCATCGAGCCTATCGCGAGGCTCAGCAGCAGCACGTGGGCTTTGCGCTCGGTCATCCTCTATGATGTGTGGAAGAGCCTGGGCTATCTGATGGTGCTCTATCTGGCCGGCTTGCAGGGCATCCCCGAACCGCTGTACGAGGCGGCCAAGATCGACGGGGCCAACCGTTGGCAGTTGATGCGCTTCGTGACGCTGCCGCTGATCACGCCGACGGCGTTTTTCGCCATCGTCATCTCGCTGATCGGCGCGGCGCAGGTGTTTGACAACGCCTTTGTACTTACGGAAGGCGGCCCGGCGGACGCCTCACGCCTGATCGTGCTTTATATCTATGAGATAGGCTTTCGTCGCTTCGAGATGGGCTATGCGGCCGCGCTGTCGCTGACGTTGTTTGCCATTTTGATCGGGTTGACCGTCTTCCAGTTCTTCATGGCAAAGCGCTGGGTTCATTACGAATAAACGGGTGGTTGAGCAAGGAGAGAAGTCGTAGATGGCAACGCTGACGAACAGCCGCAGCAACACGCCAGGGCCGCAGCCGGGCCGGGCAATCCTCAACTTCGCCGGCGAGGCGGTGATCTGGACCCTTCTGATCGTTGTAGCGATCATCGAGTTCGCGCCGATCAGTTGGATGTTCTCCACGTCGTTGCGCGACCCCAATACCTCCTTCAACCTGCCGCCGACGTTTTGGCCGACTGCGTTCCATTGGGAGAACTATTGGGCTGTGATCTCGTCGCCCGATATCAACTTCTTGCTCTTCTTCTGGAACAGCCTCAAGATCGCGCTGATCGTCACGGCCGCGCAGTTGCTCACCTGCTCGATGGCGGCCTTCGCCTTTGCACGGCTGCGTTTCCGCGGGCGCGATTTCTTGTTCTTCACGTTTCTCGGTTCGATGATGGTGCCGTGGACCGTGATCATGGTGCCCACGTTTATCATCCTCAAGAACCTGGGGCTGACAAACACGCATTGGGCGCTGATCTTGCCCGCGCTGACGAGCGCCTTCGGCGTGTTCCTGCTGCGCCAGCAGTTTCTCACGCTGCCCGGCGAGCTGATGGACGCCGCCAAGATCGACGGCGCCGGCTATTTGCGCATCTTTTGGCAGGTGATGCTGCCGCTGATTGGGCCAGGGTTGTCCGCCTTGGGCATCTTCACCTTTCTCGCCTCGTGGAATAACTTCCTTGGCCCGCTCCTTTATCTGCGCGACTGGGACAAGTTCACCTTCCCCATTGCCATCATCCAATTGCAGGGCTATATGGGCATGGGCAACCGCGCCCACGTCCTGGCAGGGATTATGATCTCGATCTTCCCTGTGTTGCTCTTCTTCCTCTTTGCGCAACGTTTTGTGATCCAGGGCATCGCCATGACCGGCCTGAAGGGCTGAGCCGATGGCCGAAGGGCTGGAGCCGCTCACGCCCGCCACCTACGTGCAGGTGACGGCGGTGCAGCTGTGGACGAACCTGCCGCTGATCGTGGCGGGCGGCGCGCTCCTCACGCTGCTGTGCGCCCCGGCGTGGGCGCTGGGCGTGTTGGGTCGCCCGCTGGAGACGGCGGCGGCGATTGTGCTGCTGGCTTCGCCCGGCTGGGCCGCGCTGCTCGCTATGCAGGACGTGATCGGGCAGGAGAAGCGCGCGTCCTTGGGTGTGATGCTGCGGGCGTTCCCGCGCTTGTGGTGGCGCAGCGTGCGGCTGGGCATCCTCTTGCTGGCGCCGGCGGCGGCGCTGCGTCTGACTCTGCCGCTGCTTGCCGCCCCCGCTGTGCCGTTCGTGGCGTGGGCTGGGCTGGCGGCGGACGTGCTGGGCCTGGCGGTGGCAGGATCGATTGCGCTCTACGCCTATCCGCTGATGGCGGCGCGCGACCTGGCCCTCTATGCGGCGCTGCGCAACGGGCTAATCCTGGCGAGCCGCCACGCCGTCAACACCGTCGGCCTGCTGAGTATGGCGCTGCTGGGCGGGCTGGCGACGGGCTACGTGGGGCTGCCGCTGCTCTTCTTTCTGCCCGCCTTCTTTGGGTTGTTTGTGGTCAATAACTGCCGGCTCGTGTGGACTGTTGAGACAGCCGAAAGTGAATGAAAAAGGGTAAACACAAGGCCTGCCCCTGCCTGCGCACTGCGCTTTCACTGCCGCGCCTTGCTGTTTTTCTTGCTCTTGCTGTTTCTTTGCGCCCTTTGCGCTCTTTGCGGTTTGCTTCTTTACTCCCCCTCGTCCGGTGCGCTTTCCAGGCGCTCGATCAGTTGCACCAGGTCGGTGCGCGTCACCACGCCGACCAGCTTCTTCCCCTCCAGCACGGGCAGCATGATCGTCTCCGGGTCGAGCATCAGCTCCAGCGCCTCGGTAACGTCGTCGTCCGGCGTCACGGTCTCAATCTCGTCGGTCATCAATTCGTCGGCGCGGATGGCGAGCACCTGGCGCATCTGCTCGCGATATTCGCGCACCTCGTTCAGGTTGAGGGGGATCATGGCGGAGAGGACGGGCAGGTAGTGGGGTTCCTGCACGGGCGCGTTGCGCGCGATCAACTCCATCTCGGTAATGGTCCCCAGCAGCGCGCCTGTCTCATCCACCACGGGCACGCCGCTGATCTGGTGCTGGAGCATGACGCGCGCCACCGAACGGATGTCGGTCTCGGGGCGCACGGTGATGGCGGGACTGCTCATAATCTCACGGACTTGCATGGTTCGCCTCCTAGAGGGTGCGTGTGCAGAGACTTGATTGTCGCCCAAGGTTTGCCGCCGAGAGCCGCCTACAGCGCCGGGCTGAGCGCCGCAGCCTAGACCTGAAACTCGCCGTTGCGGTAGAACAGCTCGCCGTCGACGAGGATTTCGCTGTCCTGGCGCATGTCGCAGATGAAATCCCAGTGTACGGCGGATTGATTGCGGCTGCCGCTCTCCGGGTAGCCGGCGCCGACCGCCATGTGTACGGTGCCGCCGATCTTCTCGTCGAAGAGGATGCTCTTGGTGAAGCGTTGGATCTGATAGTTCGTGCCCACGGCGAACTCGCCCAGGTAGCGTGCGCCGGGGTCGCTGTCCAACTGGCTGAGCAGATAGGCTTCGTTCTTGGCGGCGCGGGCGCTGACGACCTTGCCGTCGACAAACTCGAATTCGACGCCGTCCACCTCGCGCCCGCCGCGGATGGCGGGATAGGTGAAGCGCACCCAGCCGTTAACCGACTCCTCGACCGGTCCGGTGAAGATCTCGCCGCTGGGCATGTTGCGCTTGCCGTCGCTGTTGATGAAGGTGCGCCCGGCGATGGAGAGCGACAGGTCGATGTGCGGCCCGCGCACCTGCACCTGCTCCTTGCCGCGCAGCCAGTCGACCAGGCGCTGCTGGCGGTCGTGTACCTGCTGCCAACACGCCACGGGGTCGGGCTGGTCGGCGTAGGTGGCGGCATAGACAAAGTCCTCATATTCGTGCAGGCTCATGTCTGCTTCTTGGGCGAAGGCCGCACAGGGGAAGAGCGTGCCCACCCAGCGGTGCGCGCCCGCGGCTGTGCGCTGCATGTAGGTCTGCCCGAAGCGGCGATGCGCGCTTTGGTGGATCTGCTGGCGGCGCGGGTCGATGTCCGTCAGCGCGCGCGTGTTGGTGGCGCCGCGGATCACGATGCGCACGTCCAGCCGCTCGGCCATGATTTCGTCCAGGGGCGAAAGCCAGGCGAGCTGGCTGTCGTTGGCGCTGCGCAGAAAGGCGCTCTCCGTCTCGTCGGCGTCGAGCATGATGGTGGAGTTGCCGCCGGCCTTGAGCACCTGGCTGACGACCTCCTCGAGCAGGGGCAGGGCGGTCACATGGCCGCGCACAAGCACCCAGTCGCCCGGCTGCACGGCGGTGCAGTAGTGGACGAGAGTGGCGGCGAGCTTGGTTTGGCGTGGATCGCTCATGGGTTTCTCCGGTTTTCTTCGCTGTATTCGGCTTGGTTGCGCAAGCGTGTGGCATGGGACGTGTGGCATGGGAGATGCGATTGCGCTGCGTGCAGTATACCGTGCCGCGCTGCGGGGCCGCAAGAGGCCAAGTGCGCCCATTCGCGTTTCGTATAGTCTGTGCTGCATTCATATGCGAGCTGCCGCGGCGGGTTGGCGGCGGCGGCGAATGGTGATAATGTACAAGATACAGAGACGCCATGTTCGTGTCGCAATCAGCATCAAGAACCAGTATCAAGAAAAGGCTGCGCATGACGCCGGAAGAGACTTTTCGTCGCATCATCCAGGACGAAGCGAAGGCGGACATCCTTTATCAGGATGAACTCGTCACCGCGTTTCGCGATATCCGGCCGCAAGCGCCGGTGCACGTGCTGATCGTGCCCAACCACGCCATCGCCACGGTCAACGACGCGCAGCCGGAGGATGAGGCGGCGCTGGGCCGCATGTTTACCGTGGCGGCCAAGATCGCGCAGGCAGAGGGCATCGCGCAGAACGGCTACCGGCTGCTCGTCAACTGCAACCGCGACGGCGGGCAGGTGGTCTATCACCTGCACATGCACCTGTTGGGCGGGCGACCGCTGGGACCTATGCTGCTGCGCCCGGCGTAAGTTCCGGTTCAAGAAGTTCACTTCACTATAGAAGAGGAACGATAAAGTATGCGTGCTGTGGGAAGCAGCTTGCCCCGTGTCGATGCCGCCGAAAAAGTGGCGGGCACGGCGCGCTACCCGGGCGATATCGACTTGCCGGGCCAACTGTGGCTGAAGATCGTCTTCGCCGGCACGCCACACGCCATCGTCCGCGGCGTCGACGTGCGCGCGGCGCTGGCTGCGCCCGGCGTGGAGGTCGTGTTGACCGCGGCGGATGTGCCCGTCAACGAGTATGGGCTGATCACGCCCGACCAGCCCGTGCTGTGCGGCGTGAATAGCACGCCGCAGGCCGCGCGCGTGCGCTGGGAGGCGGACCAGGTCGCCGTGGTCGTGGCGCAGAGCGCAGCCCAGGCGGAGGCCGCGGCCAAGCTCGTCGTGGTGGACTATGAACTGCTGCCCGTAGTGACGGATCCCTTTGACGCCCTGCAGGCCGATGCGCCGCTGCTCCATCCCTACGCCTTCAGCTCCTTCCCCTACGGCGAGCGTGACCTGCATTCCAACCTGCTGCATTCCTATCGCATTCGCCGTGGCGACGTGGAGGCGGCCTTGGCGGCGGCGAACGTGGTCGTGGAGAGTACGTATCGCACCCATGCGCAGGAGCACGCCTACTTGCAGCCCGAGGCGGGCCTGGCGCACATGCTGCCCGACGGGCGT
>JBBSBO010000141.1:0-6506 GCA_038251215.1 Caldilineales bacterium | reverse complement strand
GCGTCATCCCCTGGAGTCCGCTCGGCGGCGGTCTGCTGGGCGGCGCGCTCGAGAAGCGCGACACGGGTCGCCGTTCCAGCGAGCAGTTCCAGGAGCAGGTGAAGAAGCACGAGGATAAGCTCGAGCGCTACGAGGCTCTCTGCCGCGAGCTGGGCGAAGCGCCAGCGGCCGTCGCCCTGGCTTGGCTGCTGACCAACCCCGTCGTCACCGCGCCCATCATCGGCCCGCGCACGATGGAGCAACTCGAGAGCGCCGTCCACGCCACGAGCATCACCCTCGACGCGGACACCCTGGCAAAGTTGGACGAAATCTTCCCCGGCCCCGGCGAACCCGCACCCAAAGCCTACGCCTGGTAGAACAGCGCCAACCGGAGATGAACTAAAAAGGGGGGGCTTGCGCAAATCTGCAAGCCCTCCCTTCTGATTTCGTAGCCTCCCGGCATAGGCGAGCGCGCCCTGCCGCGTTCACGCTCTACGCCGCGTCCATCTCGCCCAAGAACGTGATCAGCGCCGCCCCCGTCTTGATGCCGCGGATGAAGCGCTCCACCTCCAAGTTCTCGTTCGGCGCGTGATTCGCCTCATCAGGGTTGGCGTAAGGCGTGCCAAAGGCGGGCAGGCCCAGAATCTTTGTGAACACATAGTCAGGCAAGCTGCCGCCCATCGCCGGGATGAAGAGCGGCTCCTCGCCCTGCGCCGCCACAATGGCTTGCCGGATCGGCGCCACAAAGCGCGAGTCCAGCGGCGTCTTGGACGGGTCCATGCCGCCTTGCAGCACAAACTCCACGTCCGGCGCGAATCGTTCCAGGTGCGCTTTGACCTTCGCCGCCACCGACTGCACCGTCTGCGCCTCCACCAGGCGAATGTCGCATTTGACGAAGGCTTCGTGCGGCAGCACCGTCTTGGAGCCGGGGCCGCCATAGCCGCCGTGGAAGCCGTTGATGGTGAAGGTGGGCCACAACGACAGGCGGTCGTAGAAGCCGCGCACGAGCGGAACATCCAGCGCTTTCAAGTCCAGATCGCGCTTCACCTTCTCCACGTCCACCGGAAGGTTCGCAAGCGCCTGCACTTCCAGCTCTGTAGCGGGCAACACGTCCTCATAGAAGCCGTCGATTGTCACTTCGCCCTGAGCGTTCTTCATGCCCGCCAGCGCTTGCACCAGCGTCCAGATCGGGTTCGGCACGACCCCGCCCCAATTGCCGGAGTGCAGATCGTGGTTCGCCCCGCGGCTGCGCAGTTCAAACGAGAGTACGCCGCGCACGCCGAAGTTGAGTGTCGCCTGCCCGCTCTCGTGGACCGGCCCGTCCGCCGTCACCACCAGGTCCGCCTGCAATAGGTCGGCATGGCGGCGCACGAACTCGGCAATGTGCGGGCTGCCCACCTCCTCCTCGCCTTCCAGCAGCACGATCACGTTACAGGGCAGCCGGTCATGGCTCGCCAGCAGCGATTCAATCGCGAGCAACTGCGCGAAGTGCTGCCCCTTGTTGTCGCCCACGCCGCGGCCATAAATGCGCCCCTGGCGGATTTCCGGGGCAAAGGGCGGCGAGACCCACTCCTCCAGCGGGTCCGGCGGCTGCACGTCATAGTGGCCGTAGAGCAACAGGGTCGGCGCGCCCGGCGCATCGTCGCGCCGGCCATAGACCATGGGCCAGCCCTCCGTCTCCAGCAGCCGCCCGGCAAAACCCAACTCCGTCAAGCGCGCTTGCAGGAACTGCGCCACCTCCAGAATGCCGATACCGTGCGCGCTGATGCTCGGCTGCGCCACATAGTCCAGCAGCCGCCGGATAAACTGTTCGCGCTGCGCGTCGACATGCGCGAAGACCTGATTCAATCGTTCGTTGCCTGCCATGCTCTCCCCGTTCTATTCAGAGTCATTGATGATTGAAACGACCGCGTAACCTTCGCGTCGCGAGGACGGGTCTACTCTCGCCTACGCGCTCAGCAACCAGGCGGCGTCAGACACAACACCGACGGCGTGCGTTCCGGGTCCGCCACGCGCAACATGCCGTAGCCCACGCCCGCCAGACCGAGCATCAAGCCGGGCGCCTCCACGCCCGGCGGCCCGCCGCATTGCCAGCCGCCGTGCTCGATACTGTCCAACACCTGCGCGGCCAAGCGGTTCGCCTGTTCACGCAGGTCCGGTGTACCCAGCACGCGGCTCGCCTCCAGCAGGAAATCCAGGCTGCCCATGTCGCCGTGACACAGCGAATGCGTATGCCCAAAGCCGTCCGCCAGCGTCGTTGCCAGCGCCGTTTCGATCTCGCCCACCAACTGCGGGTCATCCAAATGGCGCAGCGAATGCAGGCGCGCCAGGCCGATCCCGGTAGCGCCGTGGCACCACGCCGTCGTCGGCTCCAACGTAAGCAACGCGGGCGCAGCGTTGCCGTTGCCGTTTCCATTGACCGCCGGCTCGGCGCGCCGCAGGTCGGGCCAGTTCTTGCTCGCCGGCATATAAAGGCTGCGCTCATAGGCGATGGCTTGGCGTGCGACGGCGCGGTAGCGGTCATCGCCGCTGATCGCCGCCAGCTCCAGCAACGCCCAAGCGATGCCCGCCGCCCCATGCGAGAACCCCGCCAGCGGCTCCGGACCCAGCCGGCTTATCGGCCAACCCACGCCCGTCGCCATGGGCTGCGCGGTCGCCAGCAGTTGCTCGCCGCAGGCAACCGCCGCCGCCAGCCCCGCCGCCGACGGCATACAGGCATGGTACGCCAGGAGCGTAGCAATCGCGCCGGCGGAACCGCGCACAACGTCGGATGTATCATTGCGCTCGATCAGGTGCGCCAGCACTTCGGCGATCTGCGCGGCCTGCGCCTTGATCGTTGCGTCATCCCACAACATGCCCAGGTGCGTCAGCGTATAGAGTACGCCGCCCCACCCCTCGAACGCGCCGATCTCCGGCAACACAGGACGCAGCAGCTCCGCCTGCTGCCACATCGTGCGGTAGGCACGCCGCGCCATCACCGTGTAGCGCTCTTCGTGCAGCGCCTGCCCTGCATAGGCCAGGAAAAGCGCGATGCCCGGGTTGCCGTTGTAGAGATCGATGCCCAGGGGCGTAATCGACCAATACTGCTCGCCCATCGGCTCCAGCCCAATCCAAGCCGCGTCTTCCTCGCCATATACGGCAGTCGCACCAAGATGTTCGGCAATGTCGCGTACGCCGGCGTGCAATCGCTCGCGCAAAGGCCGGCTCGCCCCGTCATGCAGGCGATGCGTGGTCGTCGGAGGCCGGTCGATGCCCGGGGCGAGCGTGCCCAGCGAGGCGCGGATCAGCCAGACCTGCCGGCGCATGTCATGTTCGCTCAACTGCAGCAAGCGCCGCCGCACAATCGCCATGCCCGTGCCGCTCAATACCCCGCTCAGCACGCGGCCCGTGGCGCTGTACATGTCGCGCGTCGACGGCCGCGAGGTGAAGAGCGGGATGTCGCCCTGCAGAATATCATCGCGCTCCGCCGCCACCACCTCGGCCAAGTTCGGGCGACCCGGCACGACGATCCACAGCCGGTCCAGCACCAAGTCGCGCTCCAGCGCATCGCGCAGCAGGTCAGGGTGGAAACTCTCAAACAACAACTGCGCGTACGTGCGCGTAGGGCGCATCAGAATGCGGATCTCGTCGTCGGCAAAGCGTTGCAGCGGGCCGTCGTCGGCCAAAAGCTCGCGCTTATGCTGCACGAGCAGACGATACATGTCCACAAAGCCGGCTACGATGCTCTCAACATGGTCGACAGCACGGGTCTCCTGCCCGGCTAAACTCGGGCGGTTGGCGTCGCCCGCGATCTCAAAACGGCGGCGCACAAAGTGCATGGCGTCGGTGCCCAGGTCGGTCGCCTCCGGCACGCGATCCGGCGAAAGCTGGCCCGGCGTACCGCCCAGCCCGCTGATGTCGATGCCGTCATACTCGCCGCCCGACCAAATGCGCACGGGCAGCATCCCAATCTGCATCACCGATTCGGCCATAGCCTTCTGCGCGGCGAGGTCCGCCAGCGACACATCGAAGTTATCAGCCAGCGAATTGAAGAGCGTCTCCAGGTCGATCAACATCGGGTGCTCGCCCGCGGCGATAATGTTCTCCAGATGAAAGTCGGTCGAGTTCAGCCCATAGAGCAGCGCCAAATAGGCCCCATGGCGCAGATAAAAGCGCTCAATCTCGTCAGGCGTAGTGCATTCGGCCCGCGCCACAAACTCGACCCAGCCATACTCGCCACGGTCCAGGGTGGTCGTCAGGCGCAGCGACGGCGTGCAGCCCCACATGTTCAGGTCCGCCAGCAAGTCCTGAAAGTGCTGGTCAATCGCCAACGACTTTGGCTTGTACACGACGCGAAAGCCCGAGTCAAACTCCGCCACCATCACCGAGCGCCCGCCGCGATGGGTGTCGCCCGCCCCGCCGCGCAACTCCGCCAGCGGCCCCGGGTACTCCTCCGGCGAGAACGCACTCTGAATAAACTCCCAGTCGGCGCAAAGCCGGCGCAAGAACTCCAGCGAGACATCCGTCCAGCGCGTGAGGACGAGCATCAACTGGCGCACCAAGACGGGATACTCGGCCAGAATCTCCAGCGAACGTCCCGGCTGGCGCAGCCCGGCGACGAAACTCCGAAAGCGCTCTGCCGGCGTCTCGCCCTGTAACTGGCCTTGCAGGCGCGCCACGTTCAGCTCCAGCGTCATGGTGCGGCTCAAGCGCATCAGCAGAGGCTCAGGCAGGTTCATCAACAGAATATCTTCGATGTTGCCCAGGTCAAAGGGCAGCACGGGCCAACGCTGCACCATCTCGTCGATGCCGCGGCGCAGACGGTTGCAGGCCTCGTCGATCAGCGGCTGGATCAGATCCAGGAAGCCGAACATCTCTTCGCCCGGCGCATAGTCGGCATAGGCGCTCGCCGGGCGCGCGTACGCCTGCAGCACGTGCACCAGCCACGGCGGCTGTCCGCCCTGTGCCTGGCGCAACTGCTCCGGCTGCATGCCCAAAAGCTCCAAGAACTGCAACTCGTCGATGCCGTCGCTCTCCAAACGCCGAGCCAGATATGGATCCGTCGCAAACGGCCATTGGCCGCGCCAACGCTCCAAACGGCGCCGCGCGCGCACCGCGTCCCCTTCTCCTTCGACCGCGGCAAGGTCGTCGCCAAGCAACAGCGCAGCTCGCTCGCTCAGCGTCAATGCATTCCACCAAGAAGGAGAGACAAGTTGCGAAGATTCCATCGGCGCCACCCAATACTTGCTGTCAAACCAGGAGAGTACGAAACGAATAATCGATCAAGTTCTGCGTACAAACTGCCAACGAGAAGCGCCGGTCTTTCCGGTTAGTTCGGACTGCCGGGCGATGTTGCCAACCACAACCAGCAAGCTGTGTTGGGGTTGGTTGCCCGGCTGCCCGCGTTCCACAGAAGAACCGGCGCCTGGTCGGTGCACGAGGCAGGTCATCGCTTGACGATGAGCCCTCGTTCAGCCGGAAAACCGGCATGCCGCCTGCCTCGCGCTGAATTGTGACACACACTTGCGTGCGCCAAGCTCTGGCCTAGCGGCCGCTCGGCTGCAACTCCCTTACGGGAAGCTGCGTCGCCACGTATTGCTCGGGCGATTTCCCCACGGCCTCCAGGAACTGGACGAACTGGACGAAGAACTGGACGACGAAGACGACGACGAAGACGACTGCGACGACGAAGACGGCGACGACATGGTGGGTCGCGGCCCTGACGACGACGAAGACGACTGCGACGACGACTGCGACGACGAAGACGAAGACGATGAAGAAGACGAAGACGACGATGGTCGCTGCGATGACATGGACGAAGGCCGAGCGGAGGGCCGGTATATATACTGCTGGCCGCCCGTGGCCATATCCAGTTCATCGTCCGTCAACTCAATCGCTCCGGCCGGGTTCTCCGGCAGTTGCGCCTGTTCCTCTTCGCTCATGGATTGCCGGAAATCCGGGTCTTTCCATGCACGAATGATCCTCTCGTGTAACATAGACTACCTCCTTATACGCGCAACTCGCGAAGTGCACTAGGCTGTGCCCGGATCGGAACGTCCGATCCTAGCGTCGTTCCTTGATCGCGTACCAGGGTTGCATAGACCCCGCCGAGGGCCAGCAGCTCCTCATGCGTTCCCTGTTCCACGATGACGCCCTCATCCAGCACCACGATCAGATCGGCGTTGCGAACTGTGCTCAGCCGATGGGCAATCACGATGCGCGTGCATGCGAGATCGCTCAGGTTCCGATCGACGATGCTCTCGGTTATAGCGTCCAGGTTACTGGTCGCTTCATCGAGCAGAAGAATCGCGGGGCGATGGGCCAGCGCGCGCGCCAGCGCCAATCGTTGGCGTTGGCCGCCTGCCAAGTCCACGCCCCCTTCAGCAATCACTGTTTCATAGCCCATCGGCATGCTCATGATTTCGTCGTGTACCACCGCCAACTGCGCGGCCTCCACAATCTGATCGAGCGCCAGGTTCGGGTCGTGCGCAGCGATATTGCGCCGTATCGACCCGCATAACAGCGAATGCGTTTGCAAGACTATACCG
>JBBSBO010000140.1:0-6520 GCA_038251215.1 Caldilineales bacterium | reverse complement strand
CGTGCCATAGCTGAAATCGCCGGGGTTGTGCGCGTAGAGGCTGCCGCGTGCCAGGGCGACGGCGGCGTCGATCGCACCGGGACAGGCGCCGGAGACTAGTTCCTCGTAGACTGAGCGGGCGAAGGCAATGGCGGCATCATCGCGGATCTCGATCTGCATGGCGATCACCGCGGGCAGGCCCGCCTGCAAGAGCTGCGAGGCGACGCTGCGGAAGGGCGCACGTTCCGAACTAACGCCCGCTAGGCAGGCATTGAGAAAGGCGAGCTTGACTGACGGCGTCTGCTCCAGCGCGGCGCGCAACGCCGCCGGCGGCGTCATGGCGGGCGCGCCGTGTTGCCAAAGCTCCAGTCCTTCCGGCTCGCCGTGCGTGACGAGGTGGAGGATGTCCGGGCGATAGGCGTCCAGCTCGCGACGCAGGTCATCGACGGAGAAACGGCCCATCAACGTGGCGACGCGGATGCGCTGCGGACCGAAGCCTTCGAGCATCTGCTTGACCGCCTGGATCTCGGCGGCGGCGTCGATGCGGCCCGAGACATCCTCCGGCGCGGCGAGCAGGATAGTCAGCGGCCAGGCAATGCGCAGCGGGCGCGCCGCGGGCAGGGCGGACGCTTGGTTTTCGACGCGCACGAGCGGCGTGTACCCGTCTGCGGCGAGCGCGCGGCCGCGGTCGGGGTCGTAGAGGATTTCCCAGGGCAAGGCCGCCACGGCGGGCGGGTGCAGCGCCAGGCGGATGCGCAGGCCGTCGACTTCGCCTTGCTCCAGGTCGGTGCAGGCGGCGCGCCAGAGGTCGCGTACATCGCCACAGAACAGGGCCGCAAAGAGCCGGCTGCCCGCGTCCAGGAGCAGTTGGGGGCTGGGCGCAAAGATAGTGCGCTCGATCTGCTGGCTCAGGCGGCGCCACTCGTCCTGGCTGCTGTCGCAGGCGAAGACGCCCTCCGCCTGCCGGTCGCGATAGCGCGCGGCGACGGCGTAGGGCCGCGCGGGGCTGTGGATGGTGATGTCGAAGTTGGCAAAGTTGCAAGGGGCCATTGTTGACAGGCCTTTGTCCGGCTCGTAGAATGATTCCCGTTACCTTATCATGACGGGGCGGGCGGGTCAAGAGATATGCAGCGCGCGCAGGCAGGGGCAGGCGGATGAGTTTGGGGCAGGAACGGCAAACGCCAGGCGTGGGGCACAAAGAAGCGTCTGGAACCGGGTGGCAGCAGGCATCTACCTGGGGGATGCGCCTGGGCGAGCGACAGATGGAAGCCTATCAGGCGGCGTTTGCGCGCCTGGGGCGCGCCCTGCGCGAGCGCGCCGGCGCCCGCGCCGATTATCGTGAGCGCATCAGCGTGGCGACTTGGCTGGTGGTCTTGACCCTGGGCGCGAGCCTGGTGATCGACCTGCCCTCCGCCATCGTGAGCTTCTGGGCCTTTGGCTCGCCGGTGACGCTGCCTTTTACGGGCATGGTCTGGTTTGCGATCTTCCTGGCGCTGGTGGCCGCGGCGGGCGCGCAAAGTGTTGTGGCGACGCATCCGGCCAATGCCAACCGCATCAGCGTGCTGGGGCTGGAAAGCTGGCCTTTCTGGGCGCTGCCCATGGCGCTGACGAGCATTGCCGTGGTGCTGTTGCCGCTGGCGCCCAGCCCGGCGATCCAGGTGATCGCCATCCTCTTCAGCGGGATGCTGGTGGCGCTGGCCTATGCGGGCCTCTACGCGACCGTGGAGCGCGGGCAGGCCGGCTCGCGGCGAGCCAGGCTGCTGCTGGATGTACTCGCCTACGGCAGCGCGCTGCTGCTCTTTCTGTTCGTCTATCAAACGCGCACGCGCAGCTTGGTCTCCGGCTCGCTGGTGGCGGTGACGGCGATGCTGCTGGCGATGGAAATCCTGCGCACAGTCACGCCGCGGGCGCGCACGGCGTTGACCTACGGCGGCATCGTGGGGCTGGTGCTGGGGCAGGTGACGTGGGCGCTCAACTACTGGGTGCTGCCGGGGTTGACGGGCGGGCTGCTCTTGTTGCTGATCTTCTACTTGATGGTGGGCATCGCCCAGCAAGGGCTACAGGGCCGTTTGACGCGCCGCGTGTTGATCGAGTTCTTCGTTTTTATGTGGGTGGCGCTGGCCTTGATCGCGCTGGTGGGGCCGGGCTTCTCACTGCCGGCTGCCTGAGCGTGAACGATATTCCTCGGCGGTGATGAGCATGCGCGCCTGATTGTGCCGCCAGCGGGCGCGCCGCTCGGCGTCGTCGATCAGCCGCAGCAAGACATCGGTCAACATGCGGTTGACCGGCGTCGAGACGCCGACCTCTTCCCCTTTTTTCACCACCGCGCCGTTGAGCCAGGCCACCTCGTTACGTTTGCGCCCGCTGTGCAGGTCAATGTGCAGGCTGGGCATCTTGCCGCCGCGCGCGCCGCCTACCTTGCCGCGCAGGATGCTGCGCAACAGCGGCTTGGGCAGCGTGCGGATCGGCGCGGCGAGCAGGCGGAACGGGTAGCCGCCCAGGTTAGCGGGGCGGACGCCGGCGGCTTGCATCACGGCAAGGGCCTCGCGCCAGGCGTCGATCTCCAGGTCGACGAGCACATTGTCGGCAAAGGCCTGCTCCGGCGGCATGTCGAGGATGGCGCAGGTGGCATTGCCCATCATGTTCATGAGCAACTTGGTCCACTTCATGCTCTGCGCGTCGGGGTAGCGTTTGACGGAGAAGCCCGCCGCAGAGAGCGCCGCGCGCGCCCCGTCCAGGAGCGCGGGCGGAACATCGGCCTGCCACGGGCTGATGCCCAAGCTATACGCGGGCTTGTCCACCTGGACTGAGGCCGGCCCCAATACCGTAACGGGCGTGGTGATAACGCCGGCAATTACGTTGGCGCCGCCCAGGCCGGCGGCGAGGGCGTCTTCGTTGCCGACGCCGTTTTGCAGGCTGAGCACCGGCGGCGCCGCGCCGCGTGCGACCTGGCAGATCTCGTCAATTGCCGCGGCGGTGTCATAGCTCTTGACGGTCAGCACCGCCAGGTCATAGCTATCCGCCGCCAGGGCCGCGGCAATCGACTCGACGGCGCGAATCTCGGCGATGCGGTGATGGCCGCGGCTGTCGACCAGTTGCAGGCCCTGTTCCTGGACGGCCGCGACGGTGTGTGCGCGCCCGACCAGGGTGACCTGCTGTCCGGTCAGCGCCAGCTTGCCGCCCACCAGGCAACCGATGGCGCCTGCGCCGATAATGAGGATTCTCAAGCGTTCTCCTTGCGGCGGGGCAACGCGGACAATATACGCGGCGAGGATGAAGCGGGCGGCAACGGCGACATGAACACGCGAGGGTTAAACCGCGGGCGCGAGGGTGCGCTGCGCCAGGTCATACAGGCCATAGGCCGCGGCGAGGAACTCGACGGGATGACGGCTGGGGATGCCCGTGCCGTGTTCCATTTGCCAGCGGCACGTCTCGGAATCGCAGGCCGAGAAGTTGATGGGCGGCCCTTGCTCCGTCACAAAGTTGAACAGGTCGGCGCCCACGTCCATGGCGATGCGATATTTCTCCGTCTTGTAACCATACGTGCCCGCAATGCCGCAGCAGGCCGCGTGACTTTCACGCACGTCCAGGCCGGGGATCAGGCGCATCAACTCCAGCGCCGGTTTGCCCACGCGGTGGGCGCGCTGCTGGCAGGGGGCGTGGTAGGGCAGGATCATCTCAATGGAGCGGAAGTCGGTGGGCAATTCGCCCTGCTCGTACAGTTCGCGCAGCCACTCGAACAGGTCCCACACACCCATGCGCAGCGTCTGCGCGGCCTCGTCGTGCATATCCAGCAGTTCGGGCGCCTCTTCCTTGAGGGTGAGCGTGCAGCTTGTGCTGGTGCCGACAATGGGTAGGCCGGCGCGCGCATAGCCGCTGAGGTGGGCAATGTTGTGTTGGTGATAGCTTTTGGCGGCAGGAAATTCGCCGTTGCTGAGCATGGGCAGGCCGCAGCAGTTTTGCGGCGGCACGATTACCTCATAGCCGAGATGCTCGAGCACAGCCACCGTCGCCTTGCCGATGAACGGCTCGTAGTACATGGTGGCGCAGCCGTGGAAGTAGACGACCTTCTTGTCCGATTGCAGGCGATCGGCGCGGGTTTTGCGCATCCAGTCGCCGAAGCTGCCGTTGACGCTCCAGTGCGGCAGGGGCGCCTCGCGCGCGATGCCCATGACCTTCTCCGCCAGAAAGCGACTGACCGGGTTGTGCAGGCCGAAATTTGCCAAGTTGGGGACGTAACTGCCCACCTTGCCCAGCAACTCGTTGCGCCCGAGCAGACGATTGCGCAGGGGAATGCCTTCGCTGACGGCAATCTGCGCGCGGGCGCGGGCGTTCATCTCGGCGATCTTCACGCCGGTGGGGCAGACTTCGTTGCACACGCGACAGCCGGAACAGTAATCGACGGCGTGGTCGGGCGAGGTGAGCTGCCCATTCTCGCGGTAGCGTTGCGCCTGCGGCCCCGAGTACTTCGGTCCGGGGAAGAGGTCCGTCACCGCCGCGACCGGGCAGGCGCTGGTGCAGATATTGCACTTGATGCAGGCGTCGAGCGAATGATCCACTGACTGCCAAGAGGTTGCGTGCATGATGCTCCGTCTAGCCTGTGCGCTAGATCATCGTCTAGAGCGTGGCTCAGGGCGCGCGGGGGCGCGGCTAGGGTGTGGCGGGGACCGCGGCGGCCTTGATCAGCGCCTGCGCCGCGCGGCGTCCCGTCGCAAGCGAAAGGCCTTCCAAGCTGCGTTCGCGGATGGGGTCGGCATGGGCGAGCAGACCGCCCGCCGCCCACAAATTAGCGTAGACGGGATGGTCCTGCCCGTCGACCGGCTGGAAGCTCGCGTTGACCTCGACGCCCGCCTGGAAGATGGGCTGGCCGCGCGGGTCCAGAAATTCGCTGCGGAACCAGGCGCTGCGTTCCTGCGGGGCGTTGAGCGGCAGGTTGAAGACCACCTCGCGCAGGTTGCCTGCGGGGTCGCTGGTGAAGCCGCCGCCCAGGATGCCGCCTGTTGCCAAAAGATACGTGGCGGCGTGGTGGCGCAGGGGGCGGGCGCTGGTTTCGGTCTCTACCCAGGCGATGCGGTCGCCCTCAGTGCCAAAGCCGATGGCTTCCATGCCCGCCTCGATGCGCACGCCGTGTCCGCGCAGGCGCTCGCGCAGCGCGCGATAGAGGCGCATGCCCGGCACGCTGGGCGGCAGCGTGGGGATCTCGAAGATGAGCGCGCCGCTGAGCGTTTGCAACTCGTCGATCACCTCGGCGTGGTGGTCCAGACCCAGGACAGCCGGCAGGCCGATGCGCTCGCCGGGGCTGACGAGGCGGCGTAGCTCTTTGCCGAGATGTTGTCGCAGCCTGGGGTCCTCTAGCCCTTGGGCGAGGTGTACGGAATTGGCATCACGGCGGTTGGTGATCTCGCCGATGGAGAGCATCTGCGCACGGACCCACACGTCCTGCTTGCTCAGGTTGTCCGCGATCAAGGCGGGGAAGGAATCGCGCATCCCCAGGAAGCCCACGATCAGGATGGGGTCCGTGCGTCTCAGTGCGCCCGCAGACTGCGCCGCGGGCGCGAGATAGGCGGGGCGTTTAGCCCCTGCGGGCGAGGGCAGCCACAGGTTGGCTTCGTCCGGCGCAGCGACATACGGCAGGCCGTCCTCTGCCAGGCGCGCCTGGAGCCAGGCCAGCGAGGCGCGCACCTCATCGGCGCCCGTTAAGGCGTAGGGGTGCGGAGGCTCCAGGCCGGCTAACCGCGCCAGGGGTTGTTCGACGGGCGTGTCGGCGGGCGGCAGGTAGCCCAGCACGTCAATTGTACCGGCGGACCAATAGAGCGCGCCCATGCCTTTGGCAATGACGCGCACGCTCAACCCCGCCTCGGCCGCGCTGAGGGCGGCGCTAAGGCCGGCAAGCCCGGCGCCTATGACAAGCAGGTCAAGCATCAGCTTTCGGTCCTTTGTACGCAGTGAACCATAGGGTTGCTCGTTTGATGCGCAGGCGCTAAGCGCTAGCGGCAGGTGATGCCGCGCGCGTGTTCTCGCTCTCGTCGCGCACGGACGTGAAGCGATAGAAGGCGCTGAGCGGGCTGGTCAGTTCTGCGTCCGGCAGGTGATTGGCGTTGAGCAGGCTGAGGTAGATCAGTTGATCCAGCCGCTCTTGGCGCAGCTGCGACCCCCACAGAATGGGCGTGACGCCCTTCCAACGCTCTTGCAGGAAATCGCGCAGAAGCAAGTTCGGCTCGAACTTGACATGCGGGCAGGCAGCGCCGTTGGGCGCCAAGTCGCGGGGCGAGGCGACGTGATGGGCGGGCGACTGCATGGCCGCGATGTTCCACGGCGCCGCATCAATGCGCACGTCGACCTGGGCGTCATTGCCGGCTTCGTTCCCGGCATCATCGCGTGCAGCGGCGTGCGTCTGGGCGTCGAGCGTACATTCGTGTAGGATGCCGGCCGCACGGATCGTGCAAAAGCCTCCCTGGCATGGCCCCATGCCCAGGCGAATATCGCGGCGCAGGTCGTCCAGCGTGACGGTGGGGTTGTGGGCCGCGGCGGACTCCAGCAT
>JBBSBO010000139.1:0-6570 GCA_038251215.1 Caldilineales bacterium | reverse complement strand
TGCCCCACGCCGGTGCTGGAGGCACTGCACGCGCGCGTGGACCACGGCATTTTCGGCTATGGCGGCAACTTCGCCGAGTTGGGCGAGGTCTTCTGCGCGCACCTGGCGCAGGTGTACGGCTGGCAGGTGGAACCCGAAGCCATTGTCTTCTTGTCGGGCCTGGTCAGCGGCATCAACCTTGCCACGCGCGCTGTGGGCGCGCCGGGCGATGGCGTGCTGGTGTGTACGCCGGTCTATGCCCCTTTCCTCAGCGCGATCGAACTCCAGGGACGCAGCCTGCGCAACGCGCCGCTTGCCCTGACGCGAGGGCGCAGGGACGGCCTGGAGACGCTGCACTACGAGATGGACTTCCCGACCATCGCCAAGACGATTACGCCGGACACGCGCCTGCACATCCTGTGCAACCCGCACAACCCGGTTGGTCGCGCCTTTACGCGCGGCGAGTTGGAAGCTCTGGCTGACCAGTGCCTGCGCCATGACCTGGTCATCTGCTCCGATGAGATTCATTGTGACTTGCTGCTCGACGGCACGCGCCACATGCCCATCGCCGCGCTGGACCCGGAGGTTGCGGCGCACACGATCACGCTGATGGCCCCCAGCAAGACCTACAACATGCCCGGCCTGGGGTGCAGCATGGCTGTTATCCCCAATGCCGAACTGCGCGCGCAGTTCGAGCGGGCGGGCGCGGGCATCCTTCCCCACACGAATGTGCTGGCGGTCTCCGCAGCTAAGGCGGCCTATGCCGAATGTGACGATTGGTTGGCGGCGCTGCAGCGCTACCTGACGGGGAACCGCGATTTCCTCTTGGAGTACGTGGCGCAGAACATGCCCGGCGTCGCCGCCACCGTGCCTGAAGCCACCTACCTAGGCTGGCTGGACTGCCGCAACAGCGGCATCGAGGGCAGCCCGCAGGAGTTCTTCCTCAAGCAGGCGCATGTCGCCCTAAGCGAAGGGGATTGGTTTGGGACGGGCGGCGAGGGCTTTGTGCGCCTCAACTTCGGCTGCACGCGGGCCACACTCACCGAGGCGCTGGAGCGGATGGCCGCAGCGTTGGCCGCGATCCGCTAGACGCAGAAACGCGGCAGGCAACCACTCTCGACGACTAATCCCCGCTCTTCGCCAGCGACGGCTGTGCCGTGGTGGCCTGGTGGCGCGCGCTGGCGCCCTGCAATACATGGATCGCCAGGAACACGGTCGCGCCGTAGATCAGGCCTGTGGCCCCAAACACGCCGCGCATGCCCACCCAGTAGGCAATGCCCGCCGCCAGCATGGGCGAAACGCTGCGCGCCGCCGCGTTGACGCTCGTATCCAGTCCATAGGTGGCGCCCTGGTTGCCGCGCGGCGACCACAGGTTCATCAGCGCCGCGATCGAGGGGATCATGCCGCCGACAGCAAAGCCACTCAGCGCTTGCAGCACGATCAGTTGCCAAACATCTGTGACGAAGGGCTGCGGCAGATAGAGCAGCACCGAGGCGGACGCCGCCCCGATCAAGACGCGCCCGTGCCCCACGCGGTCGCCCAGCCGGCCCAGCCAGACTGAACTGATGGCCGCGGTAAAGGCCGCGGCGCCGATCATGATCCCCGTCATGGAAGCGGCGCCGGTTTCGGTTCCCATCAGTTGCACTACAAAGAGCGCGGCCACGGGCAGGATCATGCTCTGGCCCAAGTTGCGCAGGAAGGTTAACTCATACAGCCCGTGCATGCCGGGCGCGCTCAGCAACTTCTTGTAGCCGCTCAGCAGACTGGGGCGCGTGGCTTTCTCGGGAGGGCTGAAGTCTTCATGCACCCACACCATGGCGAATATGCCGGAAATACCCAGCATTACGCCCGTGATCCAAAAGCTCTCGCGGAAGCCGACCGCGTCGCCGATGATGCCGCCGATGATGGGTCCGACCGCCACGCCCGCCGAGCGCGCCATCTGCATCATGCCCAGCGCCTCGCCGGAACGCTCGCGCGGCGTCTGCGCGGCCACCAGCGCGCTGGCCGCGGCCACGACTCCCGTCACCATGCCTTGCAGCATGCGCAGCAGCACCAACTGCTCGGCATTCTGCACAAAGCCCATCAAGCCGATCAGGATGGCTCCGCCGATGGTCGCCCGCACCAACATCAGCTTGCGCCCGTAGCGGTCCGCCATCCCGCCCCAGATGGGCGCGGTAATCATCATGGTCACCGCCTGCGAGGCAAAGACGAGACCCACCCAAAACTCAATCGAGCCGTGGGTGGCGATGCCGATCTCCTTAACATACAGCGGCAAGAACGGAAAGACGAGGCTGAAACCGGCGGTCGATAATAACTGGACAAAAAAGAGCACATACAAATTACGACGCCAAGCAGGCATTGTGACTACAAACTCCCATCTAAATCAAACGCTAGTCAGATATAGCGTGTCGCCATCTGTTTGGAGACTGGGCGCGTAGGACCAAACACGTATGGTTGACTGGGCTGCGCCCGTGAACGGACGCTAACGGCTCGCGGCGTCCGTTTCCTAGTTGTTGAGGAACGAAATGCTGAAGTAGGCCAGCAGTCCTAGGGAAATATTATACACCGCATGGGTAAACATGGCGGTAGTGGTGTTGCGGCGAATCCGAATCAGGCCCAGCGTCAGCCCCAGCAGGAAGACAATCGCCGTGCTCAGCGTGATGCCGTAGTTGCTGTGTACCAGCGCAAAGAGCGCCGCCGTCACTACCAGGCCGAAGCGCGGCTGCGCCGCCCCGCGGAAGATCGGCTCTTCGCCCAGGGCCGCGGCCACGCCCAGCGTGATGATGCCGTAGGGCGAGCGGAAAAGCGGCCCCAACAGTTGCTCGGTCAACTGCTCGACATCCGGGTTGGCGGCGACGCCCGCAAGCGAGGCGAGATACTCCAAAACGAGCACCGCGGGCACGAGCAGTAGTCCCACGCCCACCCCGGTCAGCACGTCTTGGACGTTGGGGCGCACGATGCCCAGCCGCCGGAGGGCGCCGTTCCAGCTGCGGCGCGTCAGCCAGCCCACGCCCACGGCAGCCATCAGGGCCATGAGGATGTCCTGCACCCACAGCGCGGCGATCATGGCCGCGTCGCCCGCCGCGCCGCCGTTCACCCCCGCGGCGTCTTCAGCCGCCAGAATGCCGCTCAGCGTGCTCAAGCCCACGCCCAGCGTCACGATCAGGTTGATGAATACGAGCATGGATAAAGATAACGCCACGGCATGAACCGGGCTGCCTGCATCAATCGGCAGAATGCGGCTCAGCTCGCGCCGCACCGGCGGCAGCAGCAAAACCATCCCCAATAGTGACGGCAGCCACAAGCCCAGCGCCAACAGCGGCAGCGACTCGAGCGAGATGGGATTGCCCAGCCCGCCTGTCATCTCCTGCAGCAGGCCAGGCTGCTGCGCCAAGACCGCGCCGGCAACTTGCAGCGTCAGCCCCAGCAGAATGCCCGCGCCATACATGAACGCCAGCAGCGCATACGCCAGGAAGGCCGGCGCCTTGTAGGGCTGTTCGCTCTGGCGCAGGCGCTCGGCGTAATTAGCCAGCAGCAGCACGACCAAGATCGGCATGAACGCAATAAGGACCCCAATGATCTCCGACATGCCTCTCCCCTTGTGTCTGCGCCCGCCCAAGCCAGGACGGCTCGCGCTGCATCAATCCGGACAATGCTCTATAGCCTACTCATCAGGCGCGCCCTGCGCTTGCAAACCGGTAGCGGACGGTATCCGCTGCCCCATAGGCAACCCAATGTTGGGCAAGCCAATCTGCGAAATGCGGCAAATTCCTTGCATGATACCACGCTTCGCCCCTCACGTCTGTGTACCTGCCACCATTCGAGGACATACGAAAAGTCAAGGTGCAGGGCGGAGTTCGGGTAGAAAATTCGGGACGATTTGCCTGGCGCAAATTAGCAAGTATGTGCTATACTGGAGCCAGCGTCAGGGGGCCACATTCCCTGCGAAACATCTTCCAAGCGAGATTCTTCCGGGCAAGGAGGAAAGATGAATAGCGATAAGCGACGCACGCGTTCAACGCGCAGCAAGCGCGGTCGAAAGTCGCAACTGCGCCAGCGCAGCCACTTTGGTACGGTCTTCTTTGTCGTATTGGCGGTGACGGCGGCGAGCATGTTGGGCTTTGTGGGGCTGGTGGCTTCGGTGTTGGCCGGCAGCTAGGAGGGTGCGCGGATCCTAATACCACGTTCGTGCGCTCGGATGTCGAGTCGCGCATGCCGACCTGATCGGCATGCGCGTTTGTTAAGTCCAAGCTAAGGGCGCGTGTCCGTGCGTCGCACGCTATGCAATCATTCGCCGGGCCGCGGCGGGAACGCGGGCCGCGACCATGAACCAGAGGAAGCAGCGGAGAGGCGCGATGAGACTAGTCGGCGGGATTGAGGCGGGCGGCACCAAGTTCGTGTGCGCTGTGGGCAGCGGGCCGGATGACATCCGCGAGGAGATCCGCTACGCTACTACCACCCCGCCGGAGAGCATCCAGCGCGCCATCGATTTTTTCGCGGCACACCATCAGGCCGAGCCGTTGGCTGCCATTGGCATTGCCTCGTTTGGGCCGGTGGATCCGGACCCGTCGTCGCCGACGTTTGGCTATGTGACCACCACGCCCAAGCCACACTGGGCGCACGCCGACTTTGTCGGGCCGATCCGCCAGGCGTTCGGCTTGCCCGTCGGCTTTGACAGCGATGTCAACGGCGCGGCGCTGGGCGAGCATCGCTGGGGCGCGGCGCAGGGGCTGGATACGTTCGTGTATCTGACGATCGGCACGGGGCTGGGCGGCGGCGGCATGGTCAACGGCAAACTGATCCACGGGCTGATGCACCCGGAGATGGGGCACATCGCCCTGCCGCATGACCTGGCGGCGGACCCCTACAAGGGCTGGTGTACCTATCACGGCGACTGTTGGGAGGGGCTGGCGTGCGGCCCGGCGATTGAAGATCGCTGGCAGGCGCGCGCCGAGACCTTGCCGCCGGAGCATCCCGCCTGGGACTTGGAGGCGCACTATTTGGCGCTGGGCCTGCGCTCGATCATCTGCATCCTGTCGCCGCAACGCATCATCATGGGCGGCGGCGTGATGATGCAGGAGCATCTCTTCCCGAAGGTGCGCGCGGCGACGCGGCGCCTGCTCAACGGCTACATCCAACGGCCCGAGATATTGGAGTACATCGACGAGTACATTGTGCCGCCGCAGTTGGGCGCGCGCGCGGGCGTAGCCGGAGCGCTGGCGCTGGCGCATGACGCGCTGGATCAGGCGTGAGGCCAACGATTCGCTACCCGTTTTGAGTGAGGCAACCATGCAATTTGACCCGACCGAACATCCGCACCGCCGCCGTAATCCGCTGACCGGGCAATGGGTGCTTGTCTCGCCGCACCGCACCAAACGCCCGTGGCAGGGGCAGGTGGAAAAGATGCCGCCGGACGAGCGGCCGCGCTATGACCCCAAGTGCTACCTTTGCCCCGGCACTACGCGTGCGGGCGGGCATCAGAACCCCGACTACACCAGCACGTTTGTCTTCGAGAATGACTTCGCGGCGCTGCTGCCGGACGGACCAAGCGGCGACGTCAGCCAGGGCGAGCTATTCCAGGCCGAGGCCGAGACGGGGACTTGCCGCGTGATCTGCTTTAGCCCGCGGCATGACCTGACGCTGCCGGAGATGTCGCCGGCGGAGATCCGCCGCGTGGTGGACGTGTGGGCGGGGCAGGTGACGGAACTGGGCGCCCGGCCCGACATCGGCTATGTGCAGCTCTTCGAGAACAAGGGCGCGGCGATGGGCGCCTCTAACCCGCACCCGCACGGACAACTGTGGGCCAGCCGTCATGTGCCGCAGGAGCCGGCTCTAGAGGACGCGCACCAGGCGGCGTACTTTGCGCAGCACGGGCGGACGCTGTTGCAGGATTACCTGGCGGCGGAGCTGGAGAAGGGCGAGCGGTTAGTGGTACAAAACGAGGGGTGGGTGGCGTTGGTCCCCTATTGGGCGATTTGGCCGTTTGAGATTCTGCTCGTGCCGAAGCGCTCCGTGTCCGAACTGCCCGCGCTCAGCGACGAGCAGCGCGACCAATTGGCGGACATCCTCAAGCGCCTGCTCACGCGCTATGACAACCTGTTCGAGATCAGCTTCCCCTACTCGATGGGGTGGCACGGGCAGCCTACCGACGGCGAGGCGCACCCGTACTGGACGGTGCATGCGCACTTTTATCCGCCGCTACTGCGTTCGGCTACGGTGAAGAAGTTCATGGTGGGCTACGAGATGATGGCGAACCCGCAGCGTGACATCACGGCGGAACAGGCCGCGGCTCGACTGCGCGAGCTGAGCGACGTACACTACCGCACGCGATAAGAGGCGAGAATCGAAAGAGCGGGCGACGCCGAGTCGCCCGCTCTTATTTTCCACGCAAAACTCCGCGATCACTTCACCTGAACGAATTCGTCGTCCTGCACCTGGTAGATCCAGATCTGCGGGTTGGCGAGGTCGCCGTCGGCCTCGAACTTGAGGCCGTCGAGCAGCGTGTCCACCGTGCGACCGTGCAGCGGGGCCGGGGGGGGCGGCGGCCGGGGGGGGGTTTGCGCCCGCGCGGCCGCCCCCCGCCCCCGCCTA
>JBBSBO010000138.1:0-6576 GCA_038251215.1 Caldilineales bacterium | reverse complement strand
TGGCTTTCCGTCTTGTTGACCGCCACGAAGATCGGCTTTTCCGCCGCGCGCAGCACCTCGGCGATGTCCAGGTCCGCGCCGGTCACGCCCTCGCGCCCGTCCACCACCAGGATCACGACGTCCGCCTCTTCCACCGCCAAGCGCGCCTGGTTCTGGATATGCTCAATAAAGAGCATGGAACCCAACGCCAGCGGCTGCGCCGAACCGCGCCGCGCCCGCGCATGCCCCAGCTCGCTAGGCGCTTCCAGCCCGCCCGTATCGATCACGATAAAGCCGACGCCGTTCCAATCGCTGTCGCCGTAAATGCGGTCGCGCGTGGTGCCGGGGATATCCTCAACAATCGCGGTGCGCCGCCCGACGAGGCGATTAAACAAGGTGGACTTGCCCACATTGGGACGGCCTACCAGCGCCACCACAGGTTTTCTTCGATTCATATTTGTTTTCGTTGCCCCCTAATTGGGCTAATCCTTCGCAATATACCCTCGTTCACGGCCCTGCACTGCTCGACGGCTCAACCGTTGCGGTGAACGTCGCCGCGCTCGTTGCCGTGACTGTTGTTGTGGTTGTTGCCGTCATCTCTGGCGATAACGTCGGCGCGGGCGTCGGGGTCTCCGGCGGCGGCGGCACGATGTCGGCCTCGTCCGGCGTGAGCTTGACCGTGATCACCACCTCCACCCGCTCCGGGATCACGCCTTCGGCCTTGATTTCCGTCGGCGCCACCACGCGCGGCGTCACCGTGTGGTTGCCCGGCAGCAGACCGGTGAGGTCGAGGATGACAAACACATCATCCGCGCCCAGCGATTCGAGCAGCGGCAGCGGGCCGCTGAGGATCACGTCCAGCGTATCCAGCGCCACGCTCGCTTCCAGCCCCGTACTCAGCCCCTGGATGACGGGCGCCTGGCGGATCGTCGTGCCGCCTTCAATCGGCGTGATGCTTGCCGTCACGTCCACGGTGTCGCCTTCGAGCACGGTCGCATCCTCGGGCACGCGCAGTTGCAGCCGGCGCTGAATCTCGCTGGTCGCGTCCGCCAGCGACACCGGCTCCGTCTCGACAAAGCCCGGTACGGCCGCCAACACGTCGGCATTGCCCAGCAGCACCACCGTAGACGGGTTCACGCGCACCGTGCTCAGCCGATAGCCGGCTGCGGGCTGCCCATCCAGGTTGACGCGCACGGCCACCTCCTTGCGTCCCGGCCATTCTTCAACCGGCACAATCACGCGCACCTCCGCCGGCGATACCTCCACGCGCTGCACCGGCTGTTCCTGGGCGTTTTCCACCGTCAGCGCTTGATTGCGTTCCACCTGGTTCTTGGCGTTGCGCAAATAGACTTCGGCGACAGCGGAGGACACCTGCGCCACCTGAGTCTCCGGGCCACGCACGGTCACCGTCATCGGCGTTACCAGCGGCGGCTGCCAGTCATAGCCAAAGGCGGTGCTGTCCATCACATCCACGCGCACGGGCACTTCTTTTTCCAACACACGGTCCAGCTGAACGCGCAGCTGCGGGCGCATCACGGACAGAATATCGGCGCGCGGGTCGACCACCTCCGCCGTTACATCCACGTCGTGTACGCCTTCACCCAGCCCCGCCAGGTTGATGTAGACGCTGAAGTCGTCCGCCGTCAGGTTGTCCCACGAGCTTTTGGGCGCGCGCAGCACCACGCGCACGGTCTCCTTGCTCAGGTCTTGCAGCGGCTCCAGCGTCTCCGGCATACCGCGCACCACTACCGGGATGCGCTCGCTGAATTCGCCTTGGATCAGCGGGTCCTGCTGATTAATGGCAATCAGCCACACGATCAACGCCAGCACCACGGACAGCGCCAACGTGCCCAGCCGTTCGATGAGACGTCGCCATCTGGCGCGCGACATACGAGGTGTGATGGAATCCAATGGCGCTATCCGCTCAAGGCTTAAAGAAGTCGCTCAACAAGGTGCGCAGGCGCCCGCTGTCCAAGCGTAGGATGCGGCCGTTGCGCGCCACAGAAATCGTGCCCGTCTCCTCCGACACGACGACCGTCAACGCATCCGCCTGCTCGGTCACGCCGATGGCGGCGCGGTGGCGCGTGCCCAACTGCGAATCCGACAGCTCGCGCTGCGTGAGGGGCAGCACACAACCGGCTGCAGCAATGCGGTCCAGGCTGATGATTACAGCCCCATCGTGCAGGGCCGTATTGGGAAAGAAGATCGTCGTCAACAGCTCAGATGTCACCTCGGCGTCGATGGGGACGCCGCGGCCGATGAACTCGCCCAAGCCGGTCGTGCCTTCGAACACGATCAACGCGCCGATGCGCCGCTCCGACATCTGTTCCACGGCGATGATGACTTCGTTGACGATGCGCTGCGCCATCGTGTCGTCGGACCGCCGCACAAGCAACGGCGCCGAACGCCCCACCCGTTCCAGCGCGCGGCGCAGCTCCGGCTGGAAGATCACCGGGATGGCGACCAGCACGGCAGCCGCGCTGTTTGCCATCAGCCACTTGAAGGCCGTCAGCTGCACCATGGCGTTGATCACCACTGCGATCAGCGCGATGACCAGGAGGCCGCGCAGCAACTGCACGGCCTGCGTACCGCGAAACAGCTGCAACAGCCCATAGAAAATAATCGACACCAGGGCAATATCGACGAGGTTGCGCCAATCTTGCAGCCGGCTAAAAGAAAGCAAAATCTCGGACATATTGTCCTACTTCATGCCTTGACCCTCTTCCAGGCCATTGCGGCGAGCCACGACAAAACTCACTGGAAGATCAGTTCTCGCTTGCAACTGAACGGTTACAGCGGGATCCCCCCCAGCAGATGGGCCAACAGGGCCTTCTGCGCGTGCAGACGGTTGTGCGCCTGCGGGAAGAGCAGGCTGTGCGGCCCGTCCGCCACTTCATCCGTAATCTCTTCGCCGCGATGCGCGGGCAGGCAGTGCATCACCTTAATGTCCGGGTTGCGCGTCATCGCCAACAGCCGCGCGTTCACCTGGAAGCTGGGGAAGACTTCCAGCCGCGCCGCGCGCTCCGCCTCTTGGCCCATGCTCGTCCACGTATCCGTATACAGCACATCGGCGCCCGCCACCGCCACCAACTCCTCCGTCACCATGACCTCGGCGCCCGACTCGGCGATCATGGACGGCTGCGGCTGATAGCCCTTGGGCGCAATAATGCGCACGGACATGCCGACCTTGCCCGCCGCCATGATCAGGCCCGTGGCGACATTGTTGCTGCCGTCGCCCACATACGCCAGCGTCAGACCCGCCAGTTGGCCGAAATACTCCCAGATCGTAAAGAGATCGGTCAGCGCCTGGCAAGGGTGGTCATAGTCGCTCAGCCCGTTGATGACGGGCACGCTGCCCCACTCCGCCAGCTGCATCACATGTTCGTGCGCAAACACGCGCGCCATAATGCCGTCCGTATAGCCGGAAAGCACACGCGCCACATCCGGCACGCTCTCGCGCTTGCCCAGGTCCACTTCTTGCGGGCTGATGTAGAACGCGTGCCCGCCCAGGTGCTGCATGCCCATCTCGAAGCTCACGCGTGTGCGCAAGCTTGGCTTCTGGAAGAGCATCGCCAGCGATTTATTGCCCAAGATCGGAGCGTTCCTGCCCAGGCGCAGGCGTTCGTCCTTCAATTCCTTTGCCAGGTGCAGCAGGCCCCAAAACTGATCATCCGTCACACTCCGCACTTCGAGGTAATTTCGCAGCGGCGCAATGGTCATACTCAATAACTCCCTTGGTGGCGATGGTCGGATACGATGATCAAATACAATACCTCAATAAGGTAACCGGACACGCCGCGGCAAAAACCGGCCGCGCTTAGCCGCCCGCGCCTTCGGCGACGACCGGATTGCGCAGCGCGCCCAGCCCTTCCACCTCGACGGTGATCACGTCGCCCGGCTGCACGGCGCCCACCCCCGCCGGCGTGCCGGTCAGCAGCAGGTCGCCCGGCTCCAACGTCATAAACTGGGTCACAAAGGCCAGCACGCGCCCGATCGAATAGATCAGCAGCGAGGTATTGCCGTCCTGGCGCAACTCACCGTTGACCGAGCAGCGCACAAAGCGGTTAGCCGGGTCGAAGGTCGTGTCGACCCACGGGCCGACCGGCGCAAAGGTGTCGAAACCCTTGCCGCGCGTCCATTGGCCGTCCTTGCGTTGCAAGTCGCGCGCTGTGACGTCGTTGGCGACGGTATAGCCGAAAATAGCCTCCGCCGCCTGCTCTTCGCGCAGATGCCGGCAGCGCCGCCCGATCATCACAGCCAACTCGCCCTCGTGGTCCACGTGCCGGCTGATGGCTGGGTAGACCACCGCCGCCTCCGGCCCGATCAACGTTGTCGGCGGCTTGAGGAAGATCAGCGGCTCCGGCGGCACTTCGTTGCCCAACTCCGCCGCATGTTCGGCATAATTGCGCCCCACGCATACCAACTTGCTGGGTGTAGCCGGGGCCAGCAGACGCACTTGATCCAGCCGCCGCGCCGCGCTGGTCACATGCAGCGGGGCCGCATACGGGGCATGGTCCAGGGCATAGACGGCCTCGTCGACCAAGACGCCCCACTGCGGCGGCTGCCATTCCTGCGGTATGCCGGGAGCCACATCGACAAAACGAATGATGCGCATGGGCGGTTCCTATTGTTCGGTGGGGCCGCAAGCGGCGCGCCGCCATGTACGGCGGCCTTGCGGCACGGTTTGAGAGCGAAATAAGACACGAATTAGGAGATGCGCGTTTCGTTGATGATCAACTGGAACTCGCACCCCAAAAATGTAATCGCCTGTCGCACCATCGTCATGCGATCCAAGAAAATCTCAAAATATTCGATGACCTGCGCGTAGTTCGTATCGATCTCCAACTCCAGCGCAATGATCTTTTCTTCCGGACGTACGCGCACAAAGCTGCGCGTGGTGGCATAGTTCACCCGGTCATGGATGTCGAAGTCCGCCATCCTCGGGTTCTGCACGCGGCTGCGATGCACGTCCGCCTTGTCGGCAATGTTGAGCGCGGCCGAGACCGGCGTCGTGGCTGTGCCCCGTTCCTCCTCGTGGTTGCCGATGGCGTTCATCACCACCGCGCACTCGGCGGGCGGCATGCCCAGCCGCGAGAGGATATGCCACGCCATCAAGCTGCCGCTCTGCGCGTGCGCCTGGCGATGGATGCAGTTACCGATGTCGTGCAGATAGCCCGCGATCTCAGCCAGTTGCTGTGTACGCTCCGGGTAGCCCAAGCGCTCCAACACATTGGCCGCAATATGGCCCACCAGGCCGGCGTGGCGCTGCCCGTGCTCGGTATAGCCCAGCGCAAACAGCGTGGCGTTGGCCTGCAAGATAAAGGCGATCACCTCCGAGTCGCGGCGCACATCCTCGATCGTCACCACGTGTACAATGTCCACGGCTGCATCGCCGTCACTCGGCGCCGGCTCCGTCTTGCCTGCCGGCGTGGCGACAAGCCCTTTTTCAATCCCGCTCATAATGTCCACACGTCCATTCAGACCCCCGCGAGGTCGCACTAAAATAATACGCTCTGGCCCACCGCCACGGCGCTGACCAACATCGCCAGCAACCACCAAAAGTTGAGCCGCGACATAGGACGGCGCTGCACCACCGACAGCCATGTAGGCAGCCACAATACCGCCATCACTGCCAGCCACAGCGGCACGCGCAGCACCACCAACAGCAGCGCCAGGCCGATATCCGCCGCGGCCAACAGCCCAATGCCCACGCCATCCGCGCCATTGCGCAACACACGCTGCTCGCCCCAGTGGTGCAAGAACCACAGCAGCGCCAAGAGCGCCAACACAGTCCCGTGCTCGCCCGCCCCGGCTGAACCAAACTGCGCCAGCGCCAATGTCCACGGCAGCACAATCGTCATCACGCTGTGCAACGCCGTGGGCAGCGTATTGATGGCGTGACGTGCGATCCAGCCCAGCGCCGTGATGCCGACCGCCGCCGCCGTCAGCCAGATCGCAGCCGGGCCGAGCACAAAAGCAATGGCAAAGGCCAGCGCCACCGTGGGCAAGACGACGCGATAGAGCAAATGCAACACGCCCTTGTCGTCCCGACCCAACAACAGCGCAGCCGGCGACTCCGCCGCCAAATACGGCAGCCATACCTGCCGGCGCAGCTCATGCTCGTGCAGGGGCAGCAACTCCGCCCGCCCGCCTGCCAGCCGCCAGATGCCGCCCCACAACGGGTCAACCAACAGCCAAAGCAGGGCGACCTGGCTCCACACCGGGTCGAAGCCTTGCCCCAACAGGCCCGCCGACAGCAAGGCGGCGATCGCGGCCCAGCCGGCTGTCGGTCGCCACGGGAACTGGCTCAGCCACACTTGCATGTTCACTGTGGCGCTGCCCGCCGGGCTGACCTCCGCCTCGGCGCCAGGCGCCGCATCCACCCGCCCCCATGCGCTGACCTGCTCCGCCATGCGGTCGAGCTGAAGGCCGATGTTCGATATCAAAAAGGCGGAAAGTCGAGCCACTGCACACCTATTAGTCAGCCAACCAGCGCACCAAGCGATGCTCGCCCAACGCGAGTCATCCGGCATCAAGCGTCCGGCAGCAACCCGTGCTGCTCAAGCAAACGGGAAAAGCGAAAAAAACCCACGCGAG
>JBBSBO010000137.1:0-6619 GCA_038251215.1 Caldilineales bacterium | reverse complement strand
ATCAGCGTCCTATTCTTGTCGCATTTCCAATGCCTGGTCGGGCGGCAGACTACTGAAGAGGCCGATGGCGAGGAATGCCAGGATATAGCCCAGGTAGTTCTCGTTGAGGAAGCGCCCGGCATAGAAGAAGGCAAACAGCAACACCCCGTAGTGCCAGCAGGCATGGGCGAGCGTGGGCGCGACGTGCTGGCGACGCACAAACCACACCAGGATGGGCAGCGCCAGCGCGATCTCCGTCAGCCAGAAGGGCCATTGGCTGAAGCGGTCGGGGACCCAGCCCAACGCCAACACGAAATTGCTGAAACCCCAGCCCCAAATTTGATAGCCGGTCTCCCCCTGACCGCTGCTCCAACGCCACACGTCATCGTAGAGGGCATATGGGGCCTGCCAAACATATGGCCCCAGCAGCAGCGCCATCGCCAACAGCGCAGGCCAGCCGCGGCGCAGCATGGCGGGGATGGCCCGCGCCAGGTTCGCCCACGTCGCCTCTTGGCGCAGCAGCCTGTCTTGCACCAGCAGCAGGGCATAGAACGGCGCGAGGAACCAGGCCGTCGGCTTGGCGGCGCAGGCGAGGCCAAAGAGCGCAGCAGAGAGCCACAGCGCCCAGCGCCTGCGCTCAGGCCGCGCTTGCCACGCCTGCCAACTCACCAGGCTAAAGATCAGCCAGGCGAGGACAAACGAATCGTTCTGACCGAAAATGATATCCAGCGCCATGATTGGGTTGAGCGCCAACGTCGCCACAAGCGCCGGCTTGGCGCGCGACGACTGCGCCAGCCGCGGGGCCAGCGCCAGGGCGACCAGCATCAGCAGCAGATAGACCCAGCGCTGGTCATAGCCGCCCAGCGCCTGCCCTGCCAGGTAGAAAGGCGCGCTGAAGATAAATGTCCACGGCAGATAGGGGTAGTGATAGAGCGCGGTGCGGTAGCGGCTGAAACCCCATTCCGCCATCGGTGTGGCGGTGTAGTCCTCGACATAGGGGTTCTTGCCCTCTACAAAATAGCCGATGGCCGCCTCGGTCTGGATCACGCCGCCGTCATGCGTGTAGGAAGCGGGGCCGCTCTGCTGGCGCAGCAGGATCAGCTTGGCGGTGGGCAACACAAGCGCGGTCAGGATGATGCCGCTGAGGAGCAGCCACTTCAGGCGCAGGCCCCACTTGCCGGACGCGGCCAGATCCGCCACGAAATAGCCCAGGAGCAACGCCAGCGTCGAGGCGAAGAGCAGCAGGCCAATGGGGTCGCCGGGGCGCGGGCCGACATCGCCCAGGGCGGCTTCGCCCGCCGCGGGCAGCAAGTTGCCCAGCAACGGATGGCGCAGCACGTCGGCGATGCGCGTGGGCAGCACGCCTGCCTCCGCCAGGCCGGTGATCTGGAGCAGCGCCAGGACGAGGATCGCCAGCAGCAGGGCATCCCAGCCGGGCGAGCGTACGCTACGCCGCTCGGGGCGGAGCGCAGGGCAACTGACGGGGGTCGGCTCAGGCGGCTGGGTCTGCTGCGTTGGCCCGCTCATGGCGACTCGCGGAAGCCGTAAAGCTTGCCGTCATTGCCGGGGCCGAAGACGAAGGGCGCGCTGATGGCCGCACCGGAAGTCGCCGCGGCCGGGTAGGCGGCGAGGTTGGCGAGCGGCTCGCCGTGGCGGCATCGGCAAAGAGGAAGCTGCCGTTTTGCAGATAGGCGATCAGATAGGTTGCATCGACATAGACGCCGCCCAGGACCGGCCCGGAAACGCCGCGATTCCATATCTCATCGCCTGTGAGGCGCGAGAGCGCGCGAATATAGCCGTTGCCGGAGACAAAGAGCATGGTGTCGTTGACGGCAAGGCCGGTAGCGGGGTTGTTGTTCTCCTGGTTCCACAGCTCTTTGCCGGTGTTGGCGTCGAGGCTGAAGATGCGGTTGTTGCCGCTCGCCACATATAGCTCGGCCTGGGCCTTGACGCCCGGCGAACTGTAGACCGGCGGCGCGCTGACATTGAGGATGCCGGGCTGCTCCCATACCTGGTCGACGCGACCGTCCTCAATCATCCCCATCACATCATAGGCGCGCAGCAGACCGCTGCTGAGATAGAGCAATTGGCCGCCGATGGCCGGGTAGGGCGACGCCGAGGGCAGGTCCAACTCCTCAATAACGTCGCCGTCTTCGCCGTCCACTAGCAACAGCTTCTGGCCAAGGTTGACGAAGAGCGTGCGGCTAAAGACGTTGATGCCGCTGACGGGCGGCGCGCCCAACTCACGGCTCCAGCGTTCCTCGGAGGCGTTGCCGGCATCGTGCAGGCCGCGCAGCACGCCGGTATTGTCGATAATGTAGAGGAGGTCGCCGTCCACGGCAGGCGACACGGTGATCAGTTGGCCGATGTTCGTGCGCCAACGCTGGTTGCCGTTGACGCGGTCGAAGCTGTAAAGATGGCCGTCGCTGCTGCCCACGATGACGCTGGACCCCGTGACGACCGCCGGCGAGATCAGCGAGCCGCCCGCCTGCGGCTCTGCGGGCCACGGCTTGGCCGCGCGCGCCAGGTTGGGCAGGGGCTGGATGCGGCCGCGATTATCCGGCGTGTAGCGCCACAGCGGAAAGTCGCCTGCGGGGATAGGCGTGGGCGTAGGCAGGCGACGCAGCATCGGGTCTGTTGGGACAAAACGCAGCCAACGCACATCATTCGGCTCCACATCTTCCGGCTCGCCGGGCAATGTGTTGTCTTGAATGCGCACATCGGCCTGACGCACCCAGGCCGCCTTATCATCGACACAACAGGCATAGACCCACTCGCCGCTTTCGTTGCGCCCATAGAGGCGAATCTCGCTGTCGATGCTCAACGTGCCGGTCTGCGTAAACACGCTCGACGGCCCGTTGAAGAGGGGGGCGGATTGATCCTTGACAAAGGCCTTCAGGTTATCCACCACGAAGGGCGTGAGCGTGGGCAAAGGCGGCGATGTGGCGGTAGGCGGCGGCGCGGGCTGCGTGACGTCCGGCGCGACGCCGGTCAACTCCACCACGGGCGAAGCATCGGTGGCGGTGGCAACGGCCGGCGACGGCGTATCCGCCGGGGGCGGCGTGGACGTGGCGGTGGGGATGACCTCGTCCTGGGATACGAAGGGTAACGAGATGGTCACAGCGGTGGGCGACGCGGCTGGAACCGGCGTAGCGACCTCAGCCACGGCCGGCGCCTGCTCCGGCGCACTGGGGGTGGCGCTCGCATCGACATCGGCGTTGGCGTTGGCATCGGCGTTGGCATCACCGCCGGCATTGGCGCCGCCCAGCGAGACAATCGGCAGGCGTACGTCGCTCGTACTGCCGGGGGCGGGCGCGGCGGGGGACGCTTGCACTGCGCCCGGCGTGCCGTCGCGGTCCTCCGCGGGCGGCTGCGCCGTGGCGCGCGGTAGAGGCGACGGGATGCCTGTGGCGAGCAGCGCCTGCAGCGTGGCGTTGCCGGGCGGTCGCGTGGCGGTGGGCGTCGGCGTCGGCGCACGCGCCGGGCGATTGTCCAGCGCCCAAAAGGCCGCGCCCAGGCCCAACAGCACGAGCAAAGCCACGATCACGCTGATCGTCAGTATCTCGGCGCTGCGATCCTGCGCCCTGGCTGCGGCGACGGTTGGCTGCACCGCAGGCGCGCTCGGCGGCGCGCCCTCCGGTGCGAGCGGTTGCAGCTCGTAGGGGTCGTCTGACTTGTGTGAAGGGCGGGCAGGCTCGCGCCGGCGCGGAGGCAACATAGGGGCATTGTAGCAACAAAGCAGGTGCGCTCAAAACAGACGAGGCCGCCTGTCCCATGCTCTAGCGGATTGTGGCGGCAGATTGTGCCGGCAAATTGTGTTGGCGGATTCTTGCAGCGGGCGAGTATAATGAAATCATTCATGAACGGTGTAGGCGCCGGCACAGTGCGCAGGCTTGCCCATCGAGTACCCTGGCGCATGGATCAATGTGATCCGCAGCATAAGTGTCCAGGAAGTACGAGGGCAGGAGGGTCAACTTTGACAGCACAACCGGCGGCAAGGCGGGAAGGGCGCGGCGCACCCGCCGCAGCCCAGGCGGAACCGGCGGAATTAGCGATCTACGTGAGCCAGGCGTGTGAGGTCTGCGCCTACGCGCAGACGCTGGCGCAGCGCATTCGCCGGGATTATGCGCACGTACACGTGCAGGTCATCGACCTTGCCGCGGTCGATGCCGTGCCGGCGCAGGTGTTTGCCACGCCCACCTATCTGCTCGACGGGCGAGTCTGGTCGCTGGGCAATCCGTCCGACCGACAGATCGAAGAGACGTTCGGCCCTAGGCGCGGGCAAAGCTAAAATCCCGCGACGTGATGGGGGCGCTTGGCGCCGATGATTTCGGCAGGCAATTTCAGCAGATAACTTGGGCAGGAAACTGAGGAGATAACCATGGCCGCGAAGACAGATGACAAAGGCTCCATCGCACAGCCGGCAGAAAAGATGCAGCACCTGTCGGAGTTGGTAGTGTTCCAGGATTTGTCGCCGCGCGAGATGGAGGAGCTGAACCGCATCACCACGATGAGCACGGTGACGCGCGGCCGCGTCTTCTATCGCCCGGAGGAGCCGGGTGAAGTGCTCTTCATCCTCAAGGAAGGCCGCGTCCAACTCTATCGCATCAGCCCCGAGGGCAAGAAGCTGGTGATCGCCACGCTGGGGCCGCACACGCTCTTCGGCGAGATGGCGCTGTTGGGCACGAAGATGCACAACACCTTTGCCGAGGCCGTGGAGGATTGCCTGATCTGCGTTATGAGCCGCACGGACCTGGAGCGCCTGATCCTCAACCGCCCGCAGGTGGCCTTGCGCATCCTCGACATCACCGGCAAGCGCCTGCGCGAGGTGGAAGAGCGCCTGGAGAACATGGCGTTCAAAGGCATTCCGGCGCGCCTCGCCAGCTTGCTCCTGCGCCTCTCCGCCGATCAGCAGAGCGAGACCATCACCGGCCTGACGCACCAGGACCTCGCCGAGAGCGTGGGCACCTATCGCGAGACCGCCACGCAGGTGCTCAACGACCTGAAAGGGCAAGGGCTGATCGAGATCGGGCGCAAGCGCATCACGATCCTGGACATGGACGGCCTGACCGAGGTGGCGGAGAGCTAGGCGCGCCGCCCTGCGCCGCGACGCTCTGCCCCAAAAGCGCAGAATGAAAATTGGGGCCGTTTTTATTTGCGCCAAGCAGTTGACAACTGACGTAAAGCCAAGTACAATCTTCGCAGGTTTGTGCAAGGCGTAACAAATGACTCAAATGACTCATTTACAGTTCTTACTTAACCTCATTACACCACTTTGATAGCCGCCCCGATCGACGCTATAGCGTTCAGCACATGATCCATATCGCGCGGCAATGACGGGCGGACAGAGCAACAAGCAGACACAGCCTGCGTCACAACGCAGCTGAACGACTCGGTAACTATTCAATCCAGGAGGACGTTTCCATGACCCATGTGATTTTCGATACGTGCATCCGCGACGGCGCTTGCACCGAAGTCTGCCCTGTCGAGTGCATTATCCCCGGCCAGCCCGAGGACGAGTGGCCGTGGTACTATATTGACCCGGACACCTGCATCGACTGTGGCGCCTGTGTGCCCGAATGCCCGGTAGAAGCAATCCTGCCGGAAGAGGACCTGCCGGAAGAGCAGCAATACACGACTGAGCTGAACGCGCTCTTCTTCACGGAAGGCCCGGGCTACGCAGCGCTCGAGATGGGCTGATCTGCCCTGAGGCAAGTTGAAGACCTCCGCCGCGCGCGGGGGTCTTTTTCTTTCTACAGGGTATGCACACAGGAGGAGCTTGGCCCGCAGCGGGCGCGGCCGGCAAGACACAAGGCGAATCAAAAGAGGAGGAACGATGGCTGACGAGAGCAAACTGAGCGCGCCGGACTGGACGAACGTCGAGCGCGCATTGGTGATCATGGCGCACCCGGATGACCCGGACTTCACCTGCTCCGGCACGGTGATGCAGATGTCGCGGCAGGGCATCGAAGTGACCTATATGATCCTGACCAACGGCGACAAGGGCAATCACAACCCGGAGATCACGCGCAACCAGCTGATCGCCATGCGCAAGATCGAGCAGCGCCGCTCCGCCGAGATGTGCGGGGTCAAGCAGGTGCTCTTCATGGGCGAAGAGGACGGCTTCTTGCAGCCCACGCCGGACATCCGCAAGCGCGTGACGCGAGAGATCCGGCGCATCCGCCCGCAGTTGATCATCTGCCCGCACCCGGACCGCTATTTGGTGGGCGCGGGCTACATCAACCACCCCGACCATCGCAACGCCGGGCTGATCGCGCTGGAGGCCATCTTCCCGGCGGCGGACAACCCCATGTTCTACCCCGACATGATGGACGAGGGCTACCTGCCGCACAAGATCAGCCTGCTCTACGTCGTGGGCCAAGACGACCCCAACGTCGAGGTGGACATCACCGCCGATGCCGAGCAGAAGATCCAGACGATCCTCTGCCACGAGAGCCAGATCGCCGACCCGGTGGACGCGGTGGAGAACTGGCGCACGCGCTGGTCGCAGGTCGGCCCGGACGGCGAGCCGCACCTCTACGAGCGCTTTCGGTGCTTGACATTTAGCTAAGGCGGGGGGTGTAACACGACGAGGGGGCGCCGGTGTTGCCGGCGCCCCCTCTTTTGATCGAACCGTTCT
>JBBSBO010000136.1:0-6623 GCA_038251215.1 Caldilineales bacterium | reverse complement strand
TTCACCGGCGGCGCCACGCGCTGGCACTTCGACCCCGAAAAGAACATGGGCATGTTCATGGACGACGCCTCGCACGCCACCGACTTCATCCACTGGGTGATGGGCAAGCCGGTGAGCGTCATGGCCGAAATCGGCAACACGCTGACCGACATCTCGCCCGACGACACGGGCATCGCGCTCTATCGCTTCGCCGACGGCGCCATGGCTGTCCTCGTCAACTCCTCCGTCACCCTGGCGGGCGAAAACACCACCGAAGTCTACGGCGACCGCGGCGTCCTCCTTCAGAACCACGACGACGCCCCCTCCACCAACATGCCGCTGCCCCAGGGCGCCGCGGCCCTCAAGCTCTTCACACGCGACGCTCCGCAGTGGAAGGTACTGGACATGCCCATCCCGCCCAACCATCGCGACCGGCTGGCAGACGTCCCGCGTCCGTTCGTGGACTGCATCAAATATGACACCGAGCCGGATGTGACGGCGCTGGACGGGCGCGTGTCGGTGGAAATGGTCCTCGGCGCCTATCAATCGGCGCGCGAAGGCCGACGCATCGGCTTCCCGCTTGCCGCCGCACCCGCCGCCCAATCCGCCTAGACCCGCCCGCCAAGCCGGCTGCGTCATATGCAGCCGGCTTGGCTGCGCACCTGAGCTACTTTCTCGCATAACTCGTGCAAGTTTCACAAGGAGCCAACTATCCTATGCCCACCCGAAGAGGGCGACGCCCCAATATCATCTTGATCGGCATCGATTCCCTGCGCCGCGACCACATGAGCGGCTACGGCTACCCGCGCCTCACCACGCCGCACATCGACCGCTTCGCGCAGGACGGCACGCTGTTCGAGCAAACTATCAGCGCACACATCCCCACCACCAGCGCCTACGCCTCGATGCTCACCGGCATGGACGTCTTCACCACGCAAGTGGTGGCGCTGCGCCACAAAGGCCCCATGCGCCCGGAAGTCACCACCCTGGCCGAGCTGCTGCGCGAGGAAGGCTATAACACAACCTGCGTCGGCTTCACCGGCAATCCCAGCTCACGCGGCTTTGACAAATATCTCGAGTACGCCGGCTGGGGCAGCTGGAACGAAGGCCGCAGCCCCAAGGCGCAGAACCTCAACGAGGTCGCCCTGCCCGAACTCAACCGCCTCGCTAAGGCGCGCAAGCCCTTCTTCCTCTTCCTGCGCCACATGGACCCCCACGCCCCGTACCTGCCGCCGGAACCCTTCGAGCGCATGTTCTACCACGGCAACGAGGTCGACCCCAAGAACCATTCGATGGACCCCGTGATGTCATTCAAGCCCTTCCGCGATTTCTTTGCGACGTGGATGCCGCCCGGCATCACCGACAAGGACTACGTAATCGCACAGTACGATGGCGCCGTCGCTTACATGGACTCCGCCATCCAATCCATCTTCACCGCCATCAGCAACCTGGGGCTGGATGAAAACACCATCGTCGTCGTCAACGGCGACCACGGTGAAACGCTCTATGACCATGAATGCTGGTTCGACCACCACGGCATGTACGAGCCTACCCTGGTTGTGCCACTGATCATCCGCTACCCCGGCGCCGTGCCTGCGGGCGAACGCGTCGCCGGCTACAACCAACACAAGGATCTCGTCCCCACCCTGCTCGAACTGGCACAGATCGAGCGCAGCGACATTCACTTCGACGGGCGCAGCTTGCTGCCCATGGTGCGCGGCGAGGTCGCCTCGCACGAAAGCGAATTCTACATCACCGAATGCACCTGGATGCGCAAACACGGCTGGCGCACGCCCCAATGGAAACTGATCATCGCCCTGGAACCCGACTTCCACTTCAAGCCGGCGGTGGAACTCTATAACCTCGTCGAAGATCCGCAGGAAGCCGTCAACCTGGCGGAAGCGCAGCCCGAAGTGGTGGAGTTGCTCACAACCCGCATGAACGCCTGGATTGCGCAGCGCGAGGCCGAGACCGGGCTGCCCAATCCCATCAACGACCAGGGCGACTGGCATGGACATGCCGGCGTAGGTTCCTTTTCGTCGTCACAACAGGCCTATGATACGCTTCATATCGGCGACCCCAATCAGGCCGCCAGCCTCCAGGCCAAGTCGCGCGCTTAGGATCGGCGCGCTGCGACGATTGCGCGCACGGCGATCCGGTGCGCGTTGACGATATAGCAGTGGAGTAGCACAGGAAACAGAAGGCTGCGATGACGCTTCTCACCATTATCGGCCGCGGGCATTCTGGCACGCGCGCCCTCTCTCACACGCTTTATGCCAGCGGCGTCTTCATGGGCGATTGCCTCAACCGTTCCGGCGACATGATCCCGCCCGGCGACATGTACGAAGCCTGCCGCGTGCTAGCCCCCTACGTCGGCTGGAACGGCCAACTCGACTGGGACTTCTCCCAGCTGCACCACATGGATATTCCCGAAGAGTTCACGCGTCTCGTCAATTCCTACTTGCGCAACGTTCTCGCCGAAAACGAGCGCTACCCCGACCGGCTGTCCGGCTGGAAAATCCCGGAGACTACGCTCGTCTACCCGTGGATTGTGCGCATGTTCCCCGATATCAAATACATCTTCTGGATCCGCGACCCGCGCGACTCCATCCTCGCCGGCCACAAGACCGACGACCTTGCCGACTTCGGCGTCCCCTACCCGCCCACGGACGACCTGCGCCTGCGGCGCGCCATCTCCTGGAAATACCAATACGACATCGTCAAGGCGACGCCCAAACCCAAGAACTGGATCGAAGTGCGCTTCGAGGATTTCGTGACCGACCAGGAAGCCACGCTCCGGCGCCTAGAGGAGTACCTGGGCATTCCGCTGGGGCGCATCATCGTACGACACGACTCGATCGAGCGCTGGAAGCGCGACGCAGAACTGCACGATTTCAGTTTCTTTGAACCGGCTATGCGTGAATTCAGATATACATAGTCCAACACCCACACAGACAAGACAGGAGCAACTACTATGAAGCTCGGCGCGAATTCTGTTCTCTTTGGCGGCTATGATATGGAAACCGCCTTCAAATACATCGCGATGGCGGGCTACGACGGCATCGAAATCTCGGCCATCGACGGCATGAGTCAGCACCTCGTACTCGACAACTGGCGCGAGCTGGCGCCGCAGATTCGCCAACTCGCCCAGACATACGACCTCGAACTCCTCGCCATGGAACAGCCCTCGCGCGACCCGGCGAAGATGGAACAAGCCATGCAGGCCGCGGTCGAGGCCGGCATCCCCCTGATCAACTGCGGCCCCGGCGGCGACAGCGGCGACGAAGCCAGCCTGCAGCAGACCATCGACGAGTTGGGCGAACTGGCGCAGATGGCCGAACGCTATGGCGTCACCCTGTGCGTCAAGGCCCATGTGGGCCGCGCCATCTTCGACACGCCCACCACGCTCAAAGCCATGGCAGCCATCACCTCGCCCGCCTTCGGCCTGGATATGGACCCGTCGCACATCTATCGCGCCGGCGAAAACCCGGTCGAGGCGATTGCCGCCGTGGTATCACGCGTCAAGCACGTGCATATCCGCGACTGCAAGGGACGCCAGCAAGGACCAGGCCGACCCGAAATGCAGGCCAACGGCCGCGGCGACATCGACCTGGTCGGCTACGTGCGCGTGCTGCACGAGAACGGCTACACCGGCCCGCTCGACCTGGAGATCATCGGCGCCAAAGACTACGCCATCGAACAATGCTGCGTCATCGCCGCCGAGTCGCGCGGCCATATGCAAGCCTGCCTGCAAGCCTGCGGCGCACGCTAGACGCCCGCACGTTCCACTCAAATCCACTTCAGGTTTGTCCGTAAGCCCGCTCGGAGCTTTCCGAGTGGGCTTGGTTTTTCACCCAACGCTGCCGCTCTCGCGGCCGATTTTGGCCGTTTTCCTAGTTTGACAACGCACGGCGCGGCGGCTAAACTATTTCACAGATGGAAATGTTTAGGGCGTCAGTCCTTCTTGAGCAGCGCGAGAGCCAGCCTGTGGTCACTCAAACCGCCGTGTCCAACGAACTTGTCGACAGCGTACTTGATTTCATCATGGTACTGTCTGATACCCTGCGTCGCGTCAGCCACTCTTATGAAACAACGGCGAATCTCAACGCGCAGGAACTGCTCGTCTTGCTTACGCTGTCCAACAACAGCCTGATGATGGTCAAAGACATCACGGAGCAGATGCCGGGGGTCAGCCCCAGCACATTGACACGCATCCTTGACCGCCTGGAACAAGACAAATTGGTCGTACGCACCCTCAACCCGCTCGATCGGCGCAGCTTTCGCGTCAAGCTCACCGAGCGCGGCGTTCAGATCGTCGCCGACTACCAGGCGCGCCTCGAATCGCTCGTTACCTCCATGCTCGAACCCCTAACCCCCGCCGAGCGCATGATGCTGGCGGAACTGCACGCCACTATGTCCGCCAAGATCATTCAATCTCCTCTTCCCCTTTCCGCTTAGGCGCTCTCTTCACACCCCGATTCCTGTCCGTACCCGGCTTCGCACAGCCTTTGTCCAGGGCCGCATACAACTCCCTCATTTCAATATTTTTGTATTGGTATTATTTTATTATTATACATTGCCTAATTTGTATTATATTTCTGTTGCATTATTGCGTTTCGGTTTATTCTGCATTACGCATACAAAAGGCTGTGGTTGCCCGTCTTTTCATTCGACGGGCAACCACAGCCAGATCCTATATGATGCGGTTATTTTTCCGGGTTCAGCTCTCTACGTCCCGAAGCCTGGGCATCAATCGCCTACCATTCAGAGCGAACTTCTTCGCAACCCAATTCTGCCATGAGGCTGCGCAGCGCGGCAACGGCATAGGTCATGCCGTCGACGCCACTGAAGCCGCTGCTGTGGCCTGCAATTGCCAGATGCGGCTCTAGTGCCAGCAGCCCGACATAGCCCGCCTCGCGCAGCTTCGTCAACAGAAGCCCCATTTCGCCGTCGCCCTGCCCTGCGGCCTTAACATCGCCGCTCCCTAGCTGCGCGTCCTTCACGTGTACATGCGCCACGTAATCGTCCAATAGGGGCCAGCCGCGCGTGGTCGGGTTGCGCTCATCCACCTGCACGAAGTTCGCCGGATCCCACGCAAAGCGCAGGTTCGGGCTGTCGACAGCAGTCAGCAACGCGTGGCAGCGCGCCAGGGTGTCGCCCACGATCTCCTTTTCGTTTTCAAGCAACAGCGTGAATCCCTCGTCTTTAGCAAGGGACGCCAGCTCGCCCAACCGTGCCGCCGCCGCATCGACGTAGCGGTCGTAGGCGGCATTCGTGCTAGTGTCGGGCGGATAGAAGGAAAAGACGCGTATCCTGCGCGTCCCCACAATATCCGCCAACTGAAAGATGCGCCGCAACTGGTCTAGCGCCCGCTCTGGCGGATCCGCCAGAGGCGACTTGCCGATCGGGCTGCCGACGGCGCTCACACGCACGCCCGCGTTGCCGCACGCGCCGGCGACGCGTTGCGCCTCGTCGTCGGCAAGGTCAAGAATATTCTTGCCCCACACGCCGCGCACCTCCAGGCATCCAACCTCGAGCTTTTGCAGCAATGCAAGCTGATCGTCGAGGTCATCGGCAATTTCGTCGCCAAAGGCGCTCAGGGTGAACTTCGCCGTCATGCTTGTCGCCTCCTCTCGCTGGGTCACCGGCTCGCGCTGCGCAGGCCGGCCAACAACTCGGAATAGGCGCCCCGGTCCAGCGGCAGATCGACCGGCTGGTCGGTGTGGCCCGAATAGATCATCGCATTCGCCAACTCAAGCGACATACGCGCCTCGCGCCCATCCGCCATCGGCGCCGCGCCCGACCAGATCGCCCGGTGCAAGTCGCGATAGACCGCGGCATGATCGCCCTCGCCCTCGCCGATCTGCACGGCGACTTCCTCCATCGCCACCCCGTCATACATCCCCGGATGATTGGCGATATGATCGCGCAGGTCTGTCTCGAAGCGATCAAAGCGCAGCGTCCCCTTCTCTTCGATCTGGAGCCGCCCGCCGCTGCCCACGATCTCCATACGCCGCGGCCCAGACTCTGCCGTACTGAAGAAGATCGTCCCCAGCGCGCCATTGCCATACTCCACCATCGCCAGCAGCGTATCCTCCGTCTCAATGGCGTGGCGCAGGGTCTTGGTCCACGCCGCCACGCGCGTAGGCATTCCGGCTAGATGGCAGAGCAGATCCAAGCCATGCGGCGCCTGGTTCAACAACACGCCGCCGCCTTCGCCACGCCAGGTGCCCCGCCAACCGGCGCTACGGTAATAGGCCGCGGGCCGCATCCATGGCTCCACCATCTCCACGCGCTGCAACTCGCCCAGGGCGCCGCTGCGAATCAACTCATAGGCCGCCATGATCTCCGGCCGGAAGCGCTGCTGGAAATTGATCGCCAGCACCTTGCCGTTGCGGTCCGCCGCCTCGATCATAGCGTCGGCCTCAGCTACTTCGACCGCCATCGGCTTTTCCACCAGCACATGGCTGCCCGCGTTCAGCGCGTCGATGGCGATGGCAGCATGAAAAGGATGCGGCGTCAACACAACCGTGACATCGGGCTGGGTCGCCTCCAACAGGGCGCGATGATCGGCGAAGAACGGGCAGCCGAATTCCTCTGCACGGGCGCGTCCCGTCGCCTCGTTGACATCGCTTACGCCCACG
>JBBSBO010000135.1:0-6648 GCA_038251215.1 Caldilineales bacterium | reverse complement strand
TAGACTACTGGCAGTTTGCCAACGAGGTGCTGCAAGACAGCGCCGGCCTGCCCCTGCTCGCCCGCTTTGAACTGGAGCGGATGCGCCTGGCTGAGCAGGAACCTGCTGGCCGTCGTTATCGCTGCGCCCTCTTCGGCTTCAGCGTGGGCAACCCGGACTTGCCGGAAGCCAATCGCCTGGCAGACTGGCGGCTGCTCTTTCCCGCCCTGCGCCAGGCGGAGGCACAAGGCCACATCGTCGCCCTGCACCAATACGGCATGCCCGACCTCTGGGGCCCGAATCGCCTCTTCGACTGGTACATCTATCGCCTCGAGCACCAACTGCTGCGCCGGCTGCCCTTCAAGCAGCTCCAGTTCGCCATCACCGAGTACGGCATCGACGGACTCATCGGCGGCAGCCGGCCGCGCGGCTGGGCCAACTTCACCGACGCGGCCGCCTACACGCGCCAATTGACCAAGAGCGCGGCCTACCTCGAACGCTACTCCGGTCGCGTGCTGGGCTGCTCCGTCTTTACGCTCGGCCACTTCGCGCCCTGGGACAGCTACGACATTGAGGGTGCGGTCGCCGACGAATTGGCCGCCCACGCCGATCGCGGCCTCTGGCGCGAGGTCAAAACGAACGTCGCCGACATTCTCCCCGGCGACGCCGAAGATGCCACGCACCCCGGCCCGGAGGCGCTGCCCGACCGCAACACGGGCGCGTGCGACCTGCCGGCCCCCTATGAATTGCTGGTCGAGCGTCGCCTCGACCAGCGCTTTGCCGGCTACCACATGCAAATTCAGCGCGTCGACCAGCGCCCCGACCGGCCCCAAGGCGAGGTCGCCTATGTGGTCAAAGACATCTTTATGACCGCCAACGGTTCCTGGGAGATGGACGGCGTGGACGAGAACGGCAACACTGTGCCGCAATGGGCCAGGAACAGTTACCTGACCCGCGAGTTCCTGGAGGCGGGCGCGGACCATCACCTCTTTGGCGCGGTCATCGGTCTAGACGGCAAGCTGTCGCACTCCGCCCGTATCGGCTTCTGGTCGGACGGCTTCGCGCGCCTGGGCGACCCCGACTACGACGGCTACGTGTTTGTCCCCGCCAAGCCCGAATCCGGCTGGGCCAACCTGCCTATCGCCGGCGGCAGCTCCTTTGCGCCCAACCGCGGCGAAAGCGGCCCCTGGTGTTGGGCGCCCGCCGGCGCGGCAGAGGTCGTCTGTGGAGGCGGCTTGCCCCTCAAGCGTCACATCTCGACCTTCGTCGTGTGGCAGGCCGTGCCCCGCGCCGAACTGGACGAGCGCCTATCCGCCGCGGCGGGCGACGGCGTCTACCCCCACGCGCTGGCGCATCCGCTCGCCCGCCGCTTCGCCCAAACCGTCGCAGCCTACAATCTTTCCGTCCAGCCTCTGCCACGCGTCACACCGGCTAGCCAACCTGCAAGCGCACTGGTCGTCAAAGACCTGTTTACCGTGCGGATCGATGTCGACTGCGCGCAAGGCGCGCCCGGCTCCGTACCCAGTTGGGCCACAGAGGACTACCGCATCCCTTCCGCCGCCGCCGCCCGCCGGCCCAGCGCGGAAGCCTGCGCCACGCTCTACGCCGCCGTGTGCGACGCCGAAGGCCGGCTGCTCCCCGCCCAGGAAGTTCTCTTCTCCGCCGATGGCGTCAGCGGCCTCGCTGCCTCCACGCCCACAACGTACAACGCACGAACGAACGATCAAACAGGCTGGGCGCATCACGTTGTTGGGCCGGAAGGCGCCTACGCCCCCGCACGCGGCCAAGCGGGCGACTGGAGTTGGTCCCCGCGCGGCGCGGCCGAAGCCGTTTGCGGCGGCGGCGTCCCCATGGGCCAACAACTGGCGATCTTCGCCGTGTGGCAAGCCGTCCCGCCTGCTACTGAAGCTGGCTGATCCAAAACAAAACACAGGGGAAGGCTCCCCTGTGTTCACGTCAGTATTGAATATTGGCTCGTTAAGCCCGCCGGACGCGGCAATCAACCGCCTTCGTTCATTGCGCCGGCGTCAAGAAATCACGCCCCACCACAATGCGCACATCCACCGGCGCGCTGGCATCCAACCCGTCCAAGCTGGACAGATTCGGCTGAATCTCCAGGTCGGTCCCCACCTTGTCGACCAGTTCTTTGGGCACGCCATAGTTGATAATCAACGTGCGCCCATAATCGTTGCGGTCGGCATCGCCAATCGAGACGACCTTCCAGCCCTGCGCTTCGAGCATGTCACGCGTACGCGCGGCGACGCCCGGCTCGCCCGTGCCGTTGAGCACCTCGATCCGCACCCATTCCGTGCCATTTTGACCGGCGCCGCTCGCCGTGCTGGCTGGCGCAAAAAAGCCCGCCAGCGCCGAGCGCACCCGCGCGCGATCCGGCAACAAAATCCACGCGCCGTTGTCGGCATAGGTCTCGGTGCCATAGGCGCTGTCCAACACCAGCTGGCGCACCTCACGCAGGGAAGCGTCGCGCGCGTAGTTGGCAAAGTCCAGCTGCATCGCCATCGGGATATCCGTCTCGATGCTGCTGCGCATGGTATAGAAAAGCCTGGGCAGCTTGGGCAGCAAAGTGGGCAGCATGTTGGCACGCAACACCTTGTCCGCCACCGCCCGAATCACCTGCTGTTGACGCCGCGCCCGTGAGTAGTCATCGTCGAGGTTGCGCGTCCGCACGTACTTGAGCGCGGTTTCACCGTCCAGATGTTGCACGCCGGCGTCCAGGTGAAATGTCTCAATGCCGTAGTCTTGCGTGGGGAATTTCTCATCATGGATCGTGGCGGGCACAACGACGTCCACGCCGTCGATCAAATCGATCAACTCGACAAAGCCCTGAAAGTTCACGCGCACATAATACTGCACGGGCTGCCCGATGAAGCTGCTGATCGTATCTTTGGCTAGCTGCGGACCGCCGCCGGGGTAGCCTTCCGTCTCACCCAGTTGATACGCCGTATTGATCTTGCTCTCGAAGCCCAGGCCGGGGATCGGCAGCCACAAGTCGCGCGGCAACGACAGCAGACCAGCCGTCCCTTCCGCAGGGCTCAAGGTCACAAGGAGCATGGTATCGGTGCGCGGCACGTCGGCGTCATCCGGACGGGCGTCCGTGCCCAGCAGAAGCACGTTGATGGCGGGCACGTTGACGGCGTGCGCAGCCTGAGCATCCGCCTGGTTTGTCGCATTGTTTGCCGTTGCGTTTGTCTCGCCGACGTTCGGGTCGCCCGCCAGCGGGACCGCGTTGGGCGCGGCGCTGTTCGCCGCGCTCCCGCGCTCGGCAGCGATATAGAGAGGCGAGCTGTTGAGAATGCGCACGCGCGCCCAACCGTGCAGGCGGTTGCCGGCAAAGAGAGCAACAGCCAAGATGACAATGCTATAGAGTGCAGCAAATGTGATCGCGTGCCGTTGGCTGCCCGCTACCAGCCGGCGCCAAGACGACGGCGTTTCACCCAGTTGCTTCTCGGCTATCTGTGGTTCTTCTCTCATGAGAGTGAATTATAGCACACGCTACGGATTCACCGGCAAGTCCACGGGCAAACCGCGGTACAGCCAGACGGAACCGTAGCGGGCGCGCCGAAACGGCGGATCGCGTCCATCGAGCAAGGGGGTTTAGGGCAGGGGATGGCTGTACAGCGAAGTTTTGGTCAGGATAAACAGTTTCTCGGCCGTCTCATCGATGAAAATGCCGCTAAGGCCGCTCAGCGGATCGCCTTCCGCCGCCCTCAGTTGCTTTTCGTATGCGCCATCTTTGCTATAAACAAGAATATAGTCTTCACCGGCGTCTGCCAGATAGATCTCTTCGCGATCTTCCTTGGTCACATACATGTCGACCGGCTCCTTCGCGATCGCCACGCTGTTTTCCAGGGCGAACGGCACTTGCTCGCCGTCGTTATAGCGCATAATATTGCCGCTGCTCATCAGCAGCCAGATATCGCCGTCAATCTCCATCGAGATGGTGCCCGCCAGGTTGACGAGCGTGCCCTCGCTAAACCAGGGATCCAGCTCAGGAGGCGTTTCGGCTTGCTGCAGCAGCGTGGGGTTATAGCGGAAGATCTGGTTCAGGCCTTCGTCGGCGACATAGATGCGCCCGCCAAAACTTTGCACCTGCGAGGCGCCTCGCCAATCCTGCGCGCCGTTGATGCCGTCAATCAGCCCGGCGCCTTCGACGCGCGGGTCATAGCGAAACAGGTTATTGTTGCGGTCCAGGATGAGCAAGCTCGACCGATCTTCCACGCCGGGAATATGATCCATCCACGCCATGTCCGCCAGCGAGCCAACCGTCACGCCGTCCACCGCCTGGCCCTGCACTACGAGCGTCTGCGGTTCGTCGTCGAGAACTTTTTCCGAGGCCGGGTCATAGCGATAGAGCAGAATGGCTTGCCGTCCAGTATCCAAGACATAGATGCCGCCATCCGCTACCAACACGCGCTGGGGCCGAGCTTCGGGCGGGAAGGAGATCAGCGGCGCCACCAACTGATAAAGCGGCTGAATTCGCAGCAGATCCTGCAATTCCTGCTCGATGTCCACCGCCAATTGATTGCGCCGCTCAGTGCTGCCGTCCAGCGTGATGGCAGTAGCCAGGTATTCTTTAGCTTCGAGCAAGGCCTCGCGCGGGACCGACTTGTCCGGCAAGTCGCGGGTGCTGCGCGCCGCGACCAATTTGCCCTCGGCGGCATCGGTCAACTGCTCAGCATCGGCGCGACGGCTGGCGCTTTCTTCCCAATAGCGCAGGAACACGATCGTGGGCACGAGCGCCAAGATCAGCAGCGCCAGCAGGATAAACACACGCGCCCGCGTCCCGGAGGCGGGCGCAGGCGCTATAAATGGCTCGATTTCGGGCAGCGGCGGCGGGATCGACATGCCAGCCGGCGCCCGTTGGCGATCATCGCGATCCGGATCATCGCGTTCCAGATCTTCGCGTTCCAGATCGGCCAAGCGAGGCACAGCGGGCGGCGCAGCAGACTGCGGCACGAATTCGGGATCATCGCCCGCGCCCTCTTCACTCAGTTCAGGATTGAGTGCAGGCGCATCGTTGCGCAAATCGTCCGCCGCGTCGACGCCTCGACGATCCGCATCAGCGCCGGCATCGGCTGCAGGCGCGCGTTCGATCACAAAGTCGCCCGCCAAGCCGTCCGCCAAAATATCTTCGCCCAGCTTAGCGTGCCGCGTGTCGACTGGGGGCTTTGCCGCGGCGCGCGCGCTGCTGTCCGGCAACATGCGCGTCAAGAACCGCTTGGCCTGTCCCACCCCGCCGGCGGCGACGCTCGTCATCTTGGCCGGCCATTTTTCCTGCGGCGCATCGGTTTCTTCCGTCGCGCCGGCGCCCGCGTCGCCTATCGCCGGCTGCACGCCGGCCTCCATGCCCATCAGCGGATCCATACCCGCCGGCGAAGTCGGTACGTGGACAACGCTCGCATCTTGTGCGGCCTGTAGCGATCCGCTCGGCGCAGGGCCACGCGCAGGCGGCGCCGCACTGAGCGCGCCCGGCAGCCCGCCACCGCCCAGACGCGATCGTCGCGGCTTGGGCGATGACGAGCCAGGCGACGGCGATCCGGACGACGGTGATCCTGTAGCCCCAGGCCCCGATGGCGATGCTTTGAAGTTCGATTCCAGCACGATCAACAAACCGGGGGGGCTGTCATTTCCGCCATAGCTGTATAGCCCGTCGGCGGCATCGGCGCAGTTATCGGCATCGGTATAGGCCACAATGCTCGCCAGCGCCTTGATGGGCACGTGCGATGTCCAGCTGCCGCCCCCGACAAAGATCACATCGTCGCGCTGCAGATCCTGGCGGAAAATCTCGAACGCACCATCCTGTTCGGCGTCCTCACCCAGACTGCGCGGCTGCCCATCGCCCCAATCGGACGGGAACAGATGGACCTGTTCGCTGGCGCACACCAACGCTAGCGCCGAGCCGCTGGTCACCACCATCAAGCGCCCATTGAGCAAAGCCGCACACAAAATACCCGCACGCAGTTCGTGGTTGGGATGGCGCAAGTTGCTTTCGTGCAGTGCGCGCTGCACCTGGCGAATCGCCTCAATTATCACCTGCGACTGGCTTCCGCGCGACGAATAATAGCTGCTCTGCATCACCGTCAGGAGGCGATCGGCGATCACGTCCTTGCCGGGGTGCTCGCCCGCCAGCTCGATCACGCCATACATGTTCCCGCGCTGATATTGGCGCGTGCCGATCGGCGGTTCGACCACGCGCACGCCTACCGGCTGTTCGGCCTTCGGCCCCGTGATGTAGCCAATCAGCGTAGATAATGGGCGTGAGTGCAATGAATTATTGGCGCCGGAGTTCATCATGACAATAATTTTAGCGCGGGGCGGCCATTTTGTCAACGCTGCATCACGCTTGCAGTACCCCATTTTCAGGTAGGCGCAGTCCACCAGTGATGGTGGCGATAGCGGAGTTGCCATGGACGCCAGAGAGGGGTCCATGGCAACAGGTAGTGAGACAACCAGGCGACGAGATGCTGCAGAACAAAGAGCAGGTCAGGCGTGCGCAAGACTTCCATACCTAGTGGTCAGTTAACATAGATTAACCCAAGTTGCTACCTTGAGATGACCTGCCCCCCAAAAAGTGGACAGATAAAATGGAAGTCCATAGACTTGGGAAAGGGAGGGTCAAACATGAACAAGCGCATACGTGCGACGTATCCG
>JBBSBO010000134.1:0-6650 GCA_038251215.1 Caldilineales bacterium | reverse complement strand
CGGCGTCGAGCTGTTCGATGCGTCCTGGAACAACTTTCGCATGGTCGCCAGCTTGGGCGGCATCCTGTTGCTCGTCTTTCTGCTGGTGGGCGGCTTCTTGGGCGATCTCTATGGCCGGCGGCGCGTCTGGCTGATCGGGCTGGCGGGCATGATCGCCTCGAACCTGCTGATCATGCTATCGCCCGCGCCCGCCTGGCAGTTCTTTCTGCGTTTCTGCGCCCTAGCGTCCGGTTCGCTCTTCGTCCCGCTGGCACTGGCCACGCTCAACATCACCTTCCTCGAGCGCAGCCGCCCTATCGCTTTTGCCATCTACACGATCGTGGTCGCCGGTTCAATTCAACTGGCCTGGCTGCAAGGTCAGTTCTTGTTGAGTTGGATCGGCTGGCGCGCCACCTATATCCTGCCACTCGTCGTGGCTGTCATCGCCGTCATCTGGGTCTACCGCATAGTCCCCGAAACGCAAGTCAGACAGCATCGCCAGTTCGACGTGTTGATTTACAGCGGCTGGACGCTGCTCATCTTAGCCACGTTCTATGGACTGACGATGACGCCGGTCGCCTCGGAGCGTTGGAAGTTGGTGGCGGGGGCTGCCATCCTCGTCGGCCTGCTCGGCGTGGTCCTGGTGCTTTGGCAAAATCGCGACCGGCGCGCCCGCAACCTGCGGATGCCTTCGATCCGTTTGCGCGACTTGGTCGTCCTCGTCGTGACGGGCGCGGTCATCCAGTTTCTGCTGGTGGGCTATAGCCTGCGCCTCATCGGCCTGTTTCAAGTCGTCCGCTCGGCAACTGCCGTCAAGGCTGTCATTGCCCTTGCCCCGCTCTTCTTGGGTCTGCTGGTAGCGTTGTACTTTGTAGTCAAGGCGGTGCGACCTTTCCGCGCGCGCACAATCATCGCCGGCGGCGTGTTGACGATGGGAGCGGCCTTGTCCTTGACTGCGCTGTTGCCCATCGACGCCTCGTACCTGCTCTTAGCGCTCACAATGGTCATCTTCGGCGCCGGCTATCTGGTCGCCGGCACCATTTGGACCAGCGCATTTCTGCGCACGGCAATCACGGCCCACCATGGCGTCAACGCGGCCATCAGCAATGCCACGACTTCGATTGGGGGGGCGATCGGCTCGGCGCTTACCGGCAACCTGCTGGCTATCCTTGGCCTGAAACTCTACTCCCAACAACTGATTGCGGCCAATGCCAGCCTCGGCGACACCGTCGGCTCGCTGAGCGGCTTTGCCACCCTCATCCTCTCCGAGCCGGTTGACGTCGCCGCTGTGGCCGAATATACGCAATTCGACCTTCTGGCCGGCTACCGGGAGGCCTATGCCCTCGCCACCAACCAAGTGATGTGGCTCATGGCAGCCTTCGGCATCGTGACCGCCGTGATCGTCGCTTTGGGGTTGCACGGTTCACTTAAAGCCATCATTGTAGACTTCATCAATGCGGAAGAACAACATGCGACGCAACCGTTACAACGCGACACAAAAGTTGGAAAATAGTTAGACAAAGATTAGAATCATGTTTGTCATCGTGTACTCGCGTCAGTTCGTGGCGGCGCGGCGGGTGAACCCGGCATTCGCTGCCATTTTGGGCGTTCAGAGTATGTGAATTCGATACAGCACGTCATCGTTTGTGCAGCAGCGTTCATGTAGGTTGACCTAAGGCGATATCCGTCGCGCCAAGACCGGGGCGCGAGTATGGCAGCATCTTCGGCGTGGGCGCGGTCACAACGCCATCATCACATCACAAGGAGAAATGATGAACTTTCTACTCGGCATCTTGTTGGCGGTCTGGGGGTTGGGCTTGATGGCCTTTGGTCTGTGGATCTTCTACGCCTTCCTGCCTCTGTGGTACGGTTTGTTCGGCGGTCTGCTCGGCTGGTTCTTGGGCAGCTTGTTGACGGGCGGCAGCCCCGATGGCTGGTTCGGCACGTTGATCATCTGGGTGGCGGCGATTCTGGGTGCAGCCATCTTTGCCGGTCTCGCCTATCAGTTTGAGCCGTTCCGTCGCATCCTGATCGGCCTGCTGATGGGTTTCTCGCTCGGCGCGTTGCTGGCCGGATTCTTTGGCGGCGGCATCTTCTTCACGGCCCTCTTCGGCGGCGTCGGCGCGCTGATCTTCGCCGTGCTCGTGCCGCTCTTCTTCGACCCCATGATCATCGTCGGGTCGTCCTTCTCCGGTGCAGCGCTGGTGATGGACGGGGTGTATTTGATGTTACCCTTCCTAGGTTTTCTGGTTAACCGAGAATCCGGCGGCCAATTCCTGCCCATCATCGTCTATATCGTGCTGGGCGCCATCGGCCTTGCCTGGCAGATCAGCAATATCGGACGCTGGGTCCATGTTGAAACCGTCGCACCATCCGCACCCCGCTAAGCTTCGCGCAAAGGATACATCATGACTGTTGCCAGCCCTGCCGCGGGTCAAACCGGCTCCGACAACCCAGCCCTCAACGAACGCGCCTTCGCACGCGGCAGCCAAGCCCTGGGCGCCGCCGACCGGGGCATGACCGCCACCGGCGCCTACCTCAAAACGCTCGTCTTGCTAATCGCGCTGATTGCAGCCGCGGCCTTCGGCTGGTCGCAGGTCGAAATTGTCAACATCGCAGGGAAAGACGTAGCATTGGCCCCGCCCTGGATTTGGCTCGCCTTCCTGCTCACCTTCATCCTCGGCTTTGCGGGCGTCTTCGCCTACAAAGCCATCGCGTTCATCGCCGTAGGCTATGCCCTCTGCCAGGGCGCCCTGCTCGGCGTTTCCTCGGCCTACTTCAACCTCGAGTTCGACGGCATCGTCCTGCAGGCCGTCGTCGCCACAGTCGCCGTCTTCGGAGCCACGCTCCTGCTCTACCTGACGGGCGTGATCAAGGTTACCGCGCGCCTGGTGATGGGCGTGATGATTGCCATGGGCGCGCTGATGCTGCTGTACCTCAGCGCCTGGCTGCTGTCGCTCTTCGGCATCCGCTTCAGCTTTCTCTATCAGCCGACGCCCCTGGGCATCGCCTTCAGCCTGGGCGTTGTGATTCTGGGCGCGCTCAACCTGCCCTTGGACTTCGAGTTCATCCGCCAGGCTTCCCAGCGCGGCGCGCCCAAGTTCATGGAGTGGTACGGCGCCTATGGGCTGATGCTCTCCATTATCTGGATGTACGTGTCGATCCTGCGCCTGCTCGCTCTGCTGCGTTCCAGGCGGTAGCGGCGCATACAGGCCGCGAGGTGTTTCGCGTCATGGCTAAGCTCTTCCGGGACGCTGTGTGTTTCCCGGAAGAGCTTAGCGACTCAATCGCATAGATCATGCGGCGAGCTTCTCTTGCGCGCGACAAGCTCGCCGCCACCCTAACCGTCGCGCATAACTTGAAAAGAGAACTTACAATGTACGTCATCTACGGCCTGATCCTCGTCGCCAGCGGGGTCTTTATCGCCTCCTATGGCAACGTGTTGTTCCGTTTTGCCCTGGCTGCCCTCGGTTTCGGCATCGGCGCTATTCTGGCCTGGTGGCTCACAGCCAGCCAGCCGGATACGCTGCGCATTTTGATTAGCGTCGGCATCGGCGGCATCACCGGCGTCGTACTCTATATGCTGGTGCGCATCGGCATATACATCGCCGGCGGCATCTTGGGCCTCGTGCTGGCCTTCTTGCTGATCTCGCTCTGCGGCATCAGCAGTGACGTCGTCAACGCCGTCATCCTGATCGGCGGCGCCGGCGTCGCCGGCTTCTTCGGCCCGCGCCTGGGCAGTAATCTAATCGCCATTGCCACCGGCTCCGCGGGCGCCTTTCAGATTGTCTATGGCCTGGCGTTGATCTTCGGTGAGCAAGTCGCGCCGGGCGCGCAGCCTACCGAACTGCTGGTCAGGCCGCTCGCATTGGCCGTCTTCCTGGTAATTGCCGTGATCAGCGTCCTCACGCAAACGCGCAAGCGCGTGGTGGCTATCAGCCCAGGCAGATAGAAGCGTTCTTTTCAGCTCCGCCTAGGTTTGTCTCGACTTCAAGACGGCATTCAACTACGCAAAGGGTTCGCCGACTACGCTGCGGTAATAGGAGTCTCATATGGGATACGTTTGGAGCGAGCTTTTTCCGCTCATACTTGGCGCGATCATCGTGCCGCTGTGGATCATTATCGTACTCCTCATGCTGCAAGGCGAACGCGGCGTGCGCACCGCGCTCGCCTTTGTGGCCGGCGCCACCTTCATGCGGTTGGTGCAGGGCATCCTCTTCGGCTTCGTCTTTGCCTCCTCATCCGATGACAACGAAACCATCATTACGTCGGTACTCTTGATTGTGGTCGGCATTCTGCTGTGGATCACGAGCCTCAAGAAGTGGCGCAAAGAAGAAGACCCGGATGCCCCGCCGCCCCAGTGGATGGCCTCGCTCAGCAGCCTCGGCCCGCTCAAAGCCTTCGGCATGGGCGCGTTGTTAACCCTGATCGCCGCCAAAATGTGGGTCTTCACCCTGTCGGCGGTGAGCGTCGTGCAGCACCCAGACGTGAGTACGCTCGCCAGCATCGCCGCCTACCTCGTCTACGTGGTTAGCGCAGTGTCGCTTCTGCTCCTCGCCATCCTGTACGCCGCGCTGGCGCCCACGCAGGCGAAGGCTACCTTGGGCAAAGCGAGCAACTGGCTCGAGAAAAACAACCGTGTCATCGTGATCGCCGTCTCGGCCATCTTTGGCGCCTACTTCCTCTGGAAAGGCATCTCCGGCCTGATCTAAGCGAAGCAGCGCAGCGCGCGTTGTCCGATTCACTGGCTCAATCCACTAGATGTGATAGAGGCGCTGTTCGGTCTGCCACATCGAACAGTGAAAACTGTAGTCGAAGGCAAGAGTTTACGGGCGTGCACAACCAAATTCGCAAAGGAGAGAAGGAATTATGACCGAACAGACATCCGAACTAACAAAAGAAGCCCTGCGCCTTGCGCAGCCGTGGCGCGCAGGCATGGCGTGGTGGGTGGTGGGCATCGAAGGCTTGCTCGCGCTGGGCATCGGCCTCTATATCATGTTCGGTTCCAATGCGGGCCCGAACATCATTTTTCTCCTCGCCCTCTTTATGCTCATTCTCAACGGCGAACGCGCCTTCAACGGTTTCCGTGAACGCATTCCGCCTGCGGTTTTGGCCGAGCGTATGTTCATTGCCGGCATTGGCGTCACCGTCGGCCTAATTATTGTGCTCAACGCCTGGCAGTCCTTCATGACGGATATTGCTGCCGCTGCCATCCTCAGCCTGGGTTGGCTGCTCATCGGCGTCGTCGGCATCTGGGAGTGGATGGCCAAGCGCAGGGAACTGGGCATAGGCTACACCGGGCTGATCTTCCCCGTCATGTCAGCCGTCTTCGGGCTGATCATGCTCGGCAGCCGGCTCACATGGGGCGGGTTTGTCGTCGACACGATTGGCATTATTGCGGTCGTGGCAGGCATCCTGCTGCTTGGCTACGCCTACTTGCTCTACCGCAAAGCCGCCGCCCCAGCGGCGCCTGCCGTCTAGCGATCTCATCTGCCGATACGGGCCGAGTCGCGTTTGATAAAGGACCTGGCCCGCCGGCCTTCATGCCCTCGAGTAAAACATCCATGACTGCTGAAGCAGCCAAACCGAACACCAAGTGGCTTGACATTGCCAATACAATCATCCTCGCCATTGCCTCGCTGCTTACCGCATGGAACGGCTACGAGGCCACGCAGTGGAGCGGCGTCCAGGGTGAGGTCACTAACGCTGCCTTAGCTACCCGCTTCGAGGCTACCCGCGCGGCCGGCACCGGCGATCGACGCTACTTGATCGACATCATTGTCTTTGCTAGTTGGCTGGAAGCCACACGGTCCGGCGACCAGGAAATGGCGGAATTCCTAAAGGCGCGCTTCCGCGAAGAGTTCGTGCCCGCCTTCAACATCTGGTTGGCAAGCCAACCGCTTACCAACCCGGACGCGCCGAGTACCCCGTTCGTTTTGCAGGAATACATGCCGGCGGACTTGAAGCGCGCCGACAACCTGGAGCAGAAGGCGGCGGATCTCACCGCTGAGGCGCGCCAGGCGGCGGAGACCAGCCGCAACTACGTGCAAAACACGCTGTATGTCTCGATCGCCCTCTTTTTTACCGGGCTGGCGCGTACCTTTGAAGGGCGGCTGCCGACCATTATCCTGCTGGCCGTTGCGGGCTTCCTGATCCTGTTTACGCTTGGCAATATGGCTCTCATGCCCATCGCCTAAGGCAAACCATGGCCTTTACGCAACTGAACCGCCAAGTTCATGATCAGCTGCACCGCCAATTCCCCGCCGCGTTTTGGCGGGGCGATCCCGCGCGCCGCGAGATTGCCCTCACCTTCGACGACGGCCCCAATCCAAGCGAAACGCCCGCTCTCCTGGCGCTGCTCGACACCTATCAGGTCAAGGCCACCTTCTTCCACATCGGCACGCGCGCCGCAGCCGCGCCCCATCTCGTACGCCAAGTCGCCGACGCCGGCCATCAGATCGGCCTGCACGGCTATGAGCACCACTCCTTTCTTCTCAAACCCAAAGATACCCTGCTGCGCGAACTCGCTGCGGCGCAACGGCTATTGTCCGAAGCAAGCGGGCGCGAGCCTGCGGCCTTCAACGCCGTACGCCCGCCCTTCGGCCATTTCACGCCCGACGCCCTCGACATGCTGGTGACAGCCGGCTACCTGCCCGTCATGTGGACGGTGG
>JBBSBO010000133.1:0-6659 GCA_038251215.1 Caldilineales bacterium | reverse complement strand
CGTAGATGCCCTCGTCGGTATCTACCACAAGAAACAGGAAGTTGCGGAATCCGCCCCATACCGGGTAGCATTCGATGTCTGTGATCTTCATCGAAGTCGCGCTCCATTCTATAGATGTTGATGTGGATGGATGACTGAAATGATAAATGTCTGCTGGTCGTATTTCGGACGTCTGGGCTGCGCGGGCGTTGAGTCAGACTCGCCATTGCTGTGCATTTTACCGGAAAGCGACGTGAACGGAAAGAGTCCGGCCGGCGAGGGACCGCGCGCCCAAGCGCTAGTGATCCCCGATCGATGTGCGACAGTTCAAGCCGTACCCTAACATGAATTGCCCAAGTGATTACCCAAATGATTAGCCAAGAGGAGTCAGGCAAATGGAACAGCGAGTAGAGGACAACGTCAAGACGTATTCAAGGCCGTCGGAGTTGAAGATCACCGATCTGCGCGTGGCGAACTTGGCCGGCATCCCGATGCGCGCTACCATCCTGCGCATCGACACCAACCAGGGCATCTCCGGCTACGGTGAGGTGCGCGACGGGGCCAGCAAGACGTATGCCCTCTTGCTCAAGAGCCGCATTATGGGCGAGAACCCCTGCAATGTGGACAAGATTTTCCGCAAGATCAAGCAGTTCGGCCACCATGCTCGCCAAGCCGGCGGCGTGTGCGGCATCGAGATGGCGTTGATGGACCTGGCGGGCAAGGCCTATGGCGCGCCGGCCTATCAACTGGCGGGAGGCAAGTTCCGCGACAAGGTCCTCTGCTACAGCGATACGCCCTCCACGTCGGACGGCACGGAGATGGGCAAGCGGCTGAAGGCGCGCATGGAGCAGGGCTTCAAGTTCCTCAAGATGGACGTGGGCATCGACCTGCTCAAGGGCATCCCCGGCACGTTGATTTCGCCGCCGGGCATGCTCGAGTCGCGCCTGGTGATGCACCAGCTTACCGGCACGCAGATCACCGACAAGGGCATCGAGGTCCTGGTCGACTATGTGGACCAGGTGCGCGCGGTGATCGGCTACGAGATCCCGCTGGCGGTGGATCACTTCGGCCACATCGGCGTGGAGTCCTGCATCCGCCTGGGCCGCGCCCTGGATAAGTTCACGCTGGCCTGGTATGAGGACATGATCCCGTGGCAGTTCCCCGACCAATGGCTGCGGCTGAGCGAGGCCGTCTCCACGCCCACCTGCACGGGCGAGGATATCTATCTGAAGGAAGGCTTCATCCCGCTGATCGAGAAGAACGCCGTCAGCGTGATTCACCCCGACTTGGCAAGCTCCGGCGGCATTCTGGAGACGAAGAAGATCGGCGACCTGGCGCAGGAGCGGGGCATCCCTATGGCGATGCATATGGCCGGTTCGCCCATTTCGGCGCTGGCGAATGTGCATTGCGCCGCAGCTACCGAAGGCTTCTTGGTGCTGGAAAACCATTCGGTGGACTACCCGGAATGGAACGCGCTGATAGACGGGCTGCCCAACCCGCTGATCCAGGATGGCTACATCCAGGTCCCAGAGGGTCCGGGGCTAGGCTTCGGCGACGTCAACGAGGAGATGGTCCGCAAGTACCTGGACCCGCGCGACACGACCTACTTCGAGTCGACGGCGCACTGGGATGCGGAGTGGTCGTGGGATCGACTGTGGAGCTAAAAAAGTCCACCGCAGAGGACGCAGAGAGCGCAGAGAACAGCCGGTAAGTGTAGGCCTTGCGCCTGCCGGCGAGCCAAGAATATGCGAGCGGGACGCCCGATCCGTGGCGTCCCGCTCGCATGTCTATTTTAGGAGATCCGGAAGATTGTCGAAGTGAGACGGTGCCCTGTGCTACGCTGGTTAGGCGAATCGCCTGGGCTGGGTGACCGGCCTAGTTGGCGATGAACGGGATAAACAGCGGCGGCGTTGCGGGCGAAGGGCCGGCGTCCAGCGCAACATTGCTCGCGCCGTCCGTTGCATTGTCAGTCAAGCTGTCAGTCGAGTTGTCGGTCGCGGGCGGCTGCGTAGGCGGCACGTCCGGCCCGCGGCAGATGACGCCTTCGCCGACAGGGTAGGGGCAGGGCCGCGCAGGTTCTTCGGTAGAATTATCGGCTGAATTGCCCGCGGGGGCGCTCGCCTGAATCAGCGGCAGGTAACCCAGCGGCTGTTCGCCGAGTGCCTCCGGCACTTGCGGGCCGGAGCAGATGACGCCTTCACCGACCTGCACGGGGCAAGCGCGCGCTTGCGCGTGGACTGTATAGGGTATCGTCGCCGTCATAAAGAGCGCCAGCAGCAAGGCGGGCAGCATCATCATCACGACGGAATGCTGGGCGAAATCGGCTGTGGTATCTGTCACTTGGCGCTGCATGTTTCCTCCTCAAGCTGTCTGAATGTCTGCCTACAGGGTAGCATGGATTCTTGCCTGCAAACCCGTCACTGTGCTGTCAAAACTGCACGCCGGCTACGCGCCGATCTAACTGCGTCACAAAATGGACGAGCGCGCCTCCTTTGCGCCTCCTTTGCGCATCTGTCGGAGTTGTCGCACAATGAAGACAATCAAGATAGTGAAGACAAAGAAAGCAACGAAGGCGTAGAGCGCTGCCCCTCGATAGAATCCAATAAGTCGCGTGGGATGCAGCGTCGCTAGTCCATTTTCGCTAGACAGGAGAACCCATCATGATGAGCAATGCCAAGAGGCCGCTGCGCGTGGCGATTATCGGTACGGCGCGCCGCGCGGATTATCTGTATGGTCCGTTGTTGGCAGGCATGCCCGACGAGGCCGAATTGGTCGGCATCTGGGGGCGCAGCGCCGACTCGGCGCGGCGGCTGGGCGAGAGCCTCGGCGCGCCGTGGTATACGGACTTGGACAAGTTAGTGCGCGAGACCGCGCCGGAAATCGGCATCGTGGCGGTCAGCTATGGCGCCAACGGCGAAGTGGGCTTGATGGCCGTGGAGCACGGGCTGAACGTACTGCTGGAGACGCCGATCGCACACAAGCTGACGGAGGCCGACGCCATCATCGAGGCCGCCGCACGCAAGGGCGTCAAGATCGAGGTGGCGGAGCAGTTCCATCGCCGCCCGCTGGAGGCCATCAAGTTGGAACTGATCCGCTCCGGCCTCTTTGGCCGCGTCTACAGCTCGTTCAATGATTTTGCCGGGCATGGCTATCATGGCGTCAGCGTCATGCGCAGCTATCTGGGCTTTGACACAGCGGCGGTGCGCGTGACGGGCGCAGTACGAGAGTATGACCTGACGAGCTATCAGGCGCGCATGTCGGACAAGATCGAGCCGCACCGCGAGACGCAGGAGCATGGCATCGTCGACTTCGCGGGCGAACGGCTGGGCATCTTCCACTGGACGAGCGTGGGCTACGACTCGCCGCTGCGCTGGTGGCGCAGTAGCCGCTTCCTGGCGGAGAAGGGCATGGGCGTGACCGTGGGCGTGGGGTTGGACGTGGAGGAGCGGCTGAGCCTGCTCGCCCCGGGCGGCGAGGCCCCGAGCTTCATTACGCTGGAGCGGCACTGGGATCGCGTGGACGGCGGCGCGCTCGTGGCGATGGTGGCGCATACGGGCGACCTCGACCTGCCCATCGTGCGCTGGGAGAATCCCTTCCGGCCCGCGCAGCCGGGTCACGGCGTGCAGTGGCACGACGACGAGATCGGGGTGGCGGGCTGCATTCTCAGCTTGATCGAGGCTGTGCGCAACGATACGCAGCCCAGCTATGGGGCCGAACAGGCGCGGCTGGACCAGGAGATCGTCGTGGCGCTGCGCCAGTCGTCATTGGCCGGCGGCGCGCCCATCGACCTGCCTTTCGACCCTGCCGCGCAGACTGTCTAGACCGGCAGAGGGAAGTGAATAGAACGCGGATAGCACGGATTGGGCGGATTCACGCCGCTTACCTCCGTGTCATCCGCGTTCTCGCAACGACGTCAAGTGGATGGTACGACCCACAACTATCTCACCCTGCGTCCTCCAACGCGCGCGGCGGCGTCGACGGTGGGGAAGACATGCGCGTCGCCGATCATCTCGTACAGTTCGGTGCGCTTGGCCCAGGCGATGACCGGGGCGTGCGCCTCGGCGAGATAGACCGCCAGATCCTTGTCTTGCAGGCCCCGGATTAGCCCGACCAGCACTTCGGAGCTGGTCACGTCCAGTTCCTCCTGGGTTTCGGCGTCGAACACCACGGCGCGCAGCGCGTCGCCCCTTTGCTCCGCCAGGGTTTTGACCTGATCGCGGAAGGTCAGCGCGTTGGCGTAGTAGAGCGGCGCGTCGAGGCGCACGATGAGGACGCCGGGGATCGGCGCGCTTTCGGGGTGGCGCGTCATGTCGGCATAGGCAGCCGGCGCGCCCGGCACGCGTCCCAACGAGGAGATGTGCGGGCGGCTGGAGCGATAGATGACCAGCACGAGCGAGGCGACGAGGCCGATCACCATGCCCGGCAGCACATCCAGCAGCAGCACGCCCGCCTTCGATGGCGCCTTCTACTGCGCCTTCTTCGCCGCCTGCGCCCAGGCCGATCAGCGCGCCGATGGCCGCGCCGCCCGGCTGCGTGCTTAGACGCTATAGCGTAACGATGTAATCCGGCCAATGCGCCGGGTCATGCTTCGACATCACTGCTCTGCGCGGAGATCCACTTTTCGGCCGCTTCGAGGGCGTCTTCCAGCGCTTGCCCCACATATTCGCCGACCAGGAAGATGTTCTCCCGGCCGATGTGATGCATAATCTCGGTTCTCTCTATCTGCTCTTTGACATGCGACTCTACCCCCGTCAGCATTAATGTGCTGCTCTGCTCATGCAGTAAATCAGCGTACCGCGTGAGAACTTGGAGGAAGGTGCTGCCCACATCCTTTTCACCGCGCAGCACGAGGATGACGACCGCATAGCGCGACCCTTCCGTCACGGCCGGAAGCTGCTCATTGAACACCGGCGCCGCGGCGAAGAACAAGCTGCCATAGGGAACCAGCACGGTGACTTGTCGGCCCGGGACGACCGCCGGCGGGTCCTTTTCGAGCGGAAAGCGTCCTGTCCCGATTTGCCAGGCTTTCACGGTCATATTATTGGACTGGTGGAAGACGAAGAGCAATATCGCCAGCGCCACACCGAGCATGACGGCATATTGCAATCGGATGAGCAAAGCAGCCACGAAGGTGACAAGCATCACCGTCTGCTGCACCCACCCGGTTTTCCCGACCATCCGCACCTGGTGTAGCTTCAAGGTGCGGAAACCCACCACGATCAATAGACCGGCCAACACGGGCATGGCAATCAGGCTCACCCAGCGGCTGAAGAGCAGGATGCCGAGCGCGATGGTAACGCCCGCCGAGATATTGGCAAGACGGGAGCGAGCGCCCGCATTGACGACGAGAGAGGTAGCCGACATGGAGCCGCCGACAGGCATGCCCTGAAACAAACCTGAAACCAGGTTCGCCACGCCTTGCCCCACAAAATCGCCTGACGCGTCCGGATACTCGCCGTCGGGGTTGGGAACGGATTGCGAGATGCCGGCGCCCTGCACCAGCCCGACAAAAGCCAGCGCGAGGGCCGGAATGATGAGGCCGGGGAAAATCGAAAACGGCGGTAGAACCGGCATCGGCAACGAGTTGGGAATGTCGGCAACATCTCTGACTAGGGCGATAGAATTGGCGCCCAGAAGCGGCACGGCCAGCGATGCAAAAGCCATCGCCACCACCATCCCCAACGCCTTGAGGCTGGTTTTCTCCAGGGTCAAAATCAGAATGATAGTGAGAATGCCGATCATCAATGTCGGCAGGTGGATCTGATCGAGATTTTGCAGCAAGTCAAACGTTCTGACCACTCTGTTTGCGCCGGTGCTGCGATAGCCGGTGAAGTCGTCCAACTGTCCGAGAATGATGAGAAAGGCGACGGCGTTGATGAATCCTGTCATCACTGAATTGGGCACAAAACGAACCAGAGAGCCGAGCTTGAGCAAACCGGCTGCCAACATGATCAACCCTGTGAGGATAGCCAACGCAAAAAGGGGGGCGTTGGGCGTGGGAGATTCAGTCACCTGCGGCACGCCGGCAACAATCAGGGCCATAGCGCTGGTGGCCTGAATCGACATGAACACGGAGCTGGAGAAGAACGCGCCGGTAAACACGCCTGTCATATAGCCGTACAAGCCATAGATTGGATTCACCAGCGCCAACAGACCATTGGCCATGCCGTCCGGGATGCTCTGAATGCCAAGTACCAGGCCGGCGCTTAGGTCTTCGCTGATGGTACTGCGGTTAAAGAATTCTCGCTTCATAGATTGCGATGTTTTCTCTGGCGCGGCTGAACGGTTGCCGCTTCTTTGAAGAGAAGGTGAACCTCTAAACTATTTATCAATCGCCCTTCGCCTGCGCGCAAACACGGCAGCGGCGCCGATTAGATCGCAGAGGCCGGTTCGCTTGCTCCATATGGTATTGCTCGCATCAAACAGAGCCGTCGGCCAAGAGGCAAGAAGATGACCGGGGAAATCCCATCGTTTGGCAGCAAGGCCGGCATAGGGTTCGAGATGGGCGCCGTGATCGCCAAGCCGCTGAATAATGCGAGCTTGGCGATCACGGCAATAGTTAGTTACGCTACGTAGAGAGCCGATCCTCCGGCAACCCGTCCAGCACTGGACTCCTTAGCCATGCGCCATCATGTCGACGGCAACGGTTACCGCCAGGATCAGGATGTCGTTTTGGCCTT
>JBBSBO010000132.1:0-6672 GCA_038251215.1 Caldilineales bacterium | reverse complement strand
GACGGAGGCCGAGGCTGATCGCGCGCTCGACGCCCGTCGGCGCGCACCCGCGCGGCGCCGCTGTTTGAACGTTCTGTGGCCCCGCCTCCGTCTCAGCGGACGCATCCTGCATTGGCGCGCCGTCCGGTTCTTGCTGCGGCGCGCCCCCATCCCGGCCAGTCCGCGTGCGGTACAGCCCGGGCCGCCGCGCACTGGCGTAGAGCAACCAAGTGCCGACCAAAAAGCCGAAGAAGCCCCAAATCAAGAGCCATGTTCCGGCTGCGTCCGGCTCACGCACCCAGCCAACGCCCGACGCGCCCACGTTGACGTAGTGGCTGAAGAAGGGAAAGAAGAAGAGATACGCGCCCGCACCGTAGGCAAGCATCCCGGCCACAGTCCATAACCAGCCTCCCAAGCCTTGGGCGGTCCCCCGCCTGTGGTAACGCAGTACAGCCAGCGCTAAAGCGCCCAGCACAAAATAGGTTGGCAGCTCCCACAGATTCACGCTGCTCAGCGCGCCGAGCAGAAACGCCAAGACAGCCAGCAGAGCGACGATGCGGCGCGGGTCCGGCTGCATCCGGTCCGTCTCGAGTTGGCCCAATAGCGCCAGGATCGCCCCGCAAAAGAGAATCGCCAGCGGGATGCCTATCAGGTGCGGATGCAGGTCAGCGAAGAGGAAGCTCCAGTAAGGAAATTCATTGATCGTGTTCGGGATCACGCGGCTTGGCGCCCAAAAGTCATAGGCAGGCATCGCCCGCCGGCCTGCCAGCACATCGCCCAGCCCGGCTGTCGCCCCGCTGAGCGTGGGCACAACCGCCAGCGCGCTCGTTACCTGGGAGGAACTTCCCTCCGTCAGTCGCCGTGCAATCTGGGCGAAACCGTCCAGATTGCCGATTACAGCCACAAACAGCGGTGCAATCCACGCCGCCCAGAAGCCCGAGCGCCACGATAAATTCCTAGCGGTCACAGCGTCTCGCCAGGCCCATGCGCTATAGGCCACGCTAAACGCGTTCGACACCGTCAGCGCGAACAGCGCCGCGATCGTCAAGTTGAAACCCACCTCGGCATAGATGCCGGTCAACTTGATCAGATAGGCCGCCAAATAAATGCCGAAGTAGTAGTAGTTGATGAACCCGCCGGCAAAATGCGGGTCTACCGGCGGAAAGGTCGGGCTGCGCAGAATACCGTTAAGGAAGGCGAATTCCATGAACTTCTCGCCGCCAAACCACGGCTGCCAAAGGTCGGGGTTTGCCATGCGGATCAGCAGAAAGGCAACATATGCCAGCGCCACGCCCAGCTCGCCCGCCGCCAGCAAGGGCCAACGACTGCGCAAGTAAGCGGCCATCGCTCGGCGTTGGCGCAGGGCCAAAACGCCCCCTGCCAACGCTACCGCCCCGACGCTCAGCCATGCCGCGCTCACCGTATTCTGCAAAACGCCGGCGCTCGCCAGCACCCACAACAGCCAGCCCGCCGCCAGCCAGCCCGCCATCCGGCTAAGGAAATAGCCGCGGTCGCGCAATGAAGCAAACACGCCGAAGCACAGGGGCCAGACCGCCCAGCCAAGCAACGTCAGTGTCAGCCACCATACGAGCGCCGCCACAAGCGACCGCTCGCTGGCAAACACGTTCCAGCGGTAGTTATCCACCACCGGCAACTCCGACAGTGGCTGCGCCAGCAGCATCGCCGCGTCCGGCTCGTGCGCCGGTCGGCTCGCCTCGCTGCCGTCCACCAGCCCAATGATCGCCCCGAGTACGCCCGCGTGTTCAGCCCCAGGCGCTCCGCGCAGACCGAGCCACGTCAAGATCGGGCTGCGGCGCGACGCATCTCCGGTCGAGTAAGGGATTGCTCCCTCCCATGAGCCGCCCAGCACCGCGTCGAACTCGGCGTCGCTCAGGTCGCGCACTTTGCGCAGCACGGTCACTTGCGGATGGTCGTAGAGGCTCCAGCTTTCATCCGCCCCGCGGTCCTCGAATACGAAGCCGAACAACCGCGGCGGCGAAGTCACGTCCAGCGCAACCTCATAGCCCAGCCGCCCGTCGCGCATCGCCTCGTAGTAGCGTGTGGTCATCGGGTAGCGCTCGGGCAGCTCGTCCACGCTAGCATAGATGCGCTTCGAGCTGTAGGCCACATAATCGGCCTCGCGCAGCTTGGCCTTGAGGATCTCGTACTTCTCGGCGGTGTCCTCTTCGTATGGACTCCAGTCGATATTGCGCAAGCCGCGGCTGCCCATGTCCATGCCCGGCTCGCCCGGGATCGCCTTAGGCAGCGGGTCGTCCCACGACTCCCATAGGATCACGGAGTCGCGCGGCACATGTTCATAGATCCAGCGGCTAGCCGTAATCCATGTGTGTTCGCCGCGATAGACGCCATTGACATAGGCGACCGACCAGAAGATGCCGCCCGCCACGCCGGCCGTCGCCAGCGCAACGCCAAGCGCCGCCGGCATCCATGACCGCAGCCACGTGCGCCGGTCTCTGTCTTCGCCGGCTCGCAACTGCGCGCTCGCCCGCCACAAGCGCCAGATCATGCCCGCCGCCATCAGCATGACGAAGGGCAAGATCGGGATCATATAGCGGTTGAACTTAGCCAGAAACGCGCCCGTAATGGCAAAGTACGGCAGCACCCAGCTCCAGACGATGACGTTGCCGGCCTGGAACGGCGCGGGCAGCCGGATGGCCGCGACCTCGCCGCGCTGCATGAGCAGCCAGTTGCGCGCCAGGCGCACGAGCGTCAACGCCAGATCGGCCAACATCGTCAGCGCGCCCAGCAGCGCGACGATCCCCAGAGGCCACCACAATCCCCACGCCAGTTGCTGGCGAATAAAGTACAAGTACGGCGTCGTGTTGCGATACTGGCGTGTAAAGGGCATGTCGGCAATGCCGCGCACCATCCGTCCCTGCTCCACGAGCGTCGCCTGTGCGAAGCTCTGCCAATCGAGCACCGAATAGGGGCTGGTCACGGCGAAACTAATCGCTGCCGCCATCAGCGCAAGGACGATGCCCACACCCGCGCGATACTGCAAGGCCCCGTCGGCAGGGCGACTCTCGCGATAGGCGCGCTGTTGTTCGAGTATCATCGCCAGCAAGCCCGCGGTGACCGGCGCCGCCAGCACCGGCAGCGCGCTAAACTTGGATGAGATCGCCAGGCCCGCGCCCACCCCTGCCAGCAGCGCGCTGCGCAAAGTTGCCTCCTGCTGCATGCGCACCGCGCCATACACGGCCAAGACCGTGAACGTGGTCGAGGCAGGGTCCATGGCGAAGAAGTGGCTGAGTTGAATCGCCTGTGCGCTGAACGTATAGAAGGCCGCGGCCAGCAGCCCCGCGCCCGGCCCAAAGAGACGCCGGCCCAACAAGAAAAGCAGGCCGATCGTCAGCGTGTCCAAGAGCGCCATCGTCAGTCGCCCGGCAACGGCGATCGCGTCGCAATCGCGATTTGCCCGCTCCATCAAGGACACAGCTTGGCCGCCCAGGCCCAGCCGCTCGCCCAGCGCGGCGGCGCGGTGCATCACCTCGCCCGTCGCAAGGCCAAGGTAAAGGGGGAAATGGCCGTAGGTGAAGCTCCGGCGCGTTTGGCCGGCTACATCCCACAGTGGATTCAGCGGACTTTGATGCGGGTCCCAAAACTGCTCCCACGACGCCGGCAGGGCAATTGTCGGCGCATAGAAGCATGCCGTGCTGCGCTCATCAGGATGGCTGCCGATCCCGCGATCGAAATTTACGTTCCATACGCGCAAGGCCAAGCCGGCCAACATGATCAACGCCAGCAAGATAGGCGCGCTGCGTCGAAATGGGGGAATGCCTCTTGCGACAGGAACAGTCATAGAATAAATGCAGCCATTGTGCGCGATCTTCTCGGACTTTAAAGATGGGTGAGGCGTACGCTCGTCTGTCTGACGCTACCGAATAGCCAACGCGTTGCGCAAGCTTCGCCATTCGGGGCAACCGATCATTGAGGAGGACGCGGCCAGTTGGGCAGCACCCAGGTGATCTGGTAGGCAGGCGGCGGCGGCCACATCAGATAGACATCTACCCAGCGATTCCACAGAACAAGATTGCTGTCGTCGTAGCCCAAATCAATGCGCCGTGCGCGAATGGCGCTGCCCGTATCCAGCGCGTCGCCCAGCCCATAGTCAGAGACATATACCTGCGAGCCAAGCGGAATGATGGCAGGATCGACAGCGACAATGCCATAGCGCATCGTCTCCCCGGTATACGTCTTGCCATAGTAAGACTTGTCGGGCGAGACGCCCGCCGTGCCTGCACTATAGCTCGAAGCGTACATGCGCAGCTTGCGCCAATACGTCAATTGCCGTCCATCGGGTGCGGTAAAGGTCTGTGGCTCGATGCGTTGGCCATAGGCAATCACTCGCTCAGACGGCTCCTGTGCCACCCAGGTGTCCTCCAACTCGCGCGCCGTTTCCTCGCCGTTTTCGGTGCGGATGCGCGAGCGATTGCGCGTGATGCCCTCGGCGCCGGCATGCATCAACTCCTGTGTGTCTATGGTAAGGTTGGCGTCAGCCACATAAACGGTCTCGAACGGGGCGATCTCTTCTTCCACTTCGATCTCTTCGCTGACGCGCGTGATCCGGATGTCGATACCGTCGTACAACGCAGTCTCTAGGCCCGGCTCCACGCGATCCATGCCCGCAATCCCGATCTTCGTCTGCGCCAGCGCGTCGGAGACCGTATCGCCGCGCGTGCGCGTCTTGACCGTACGCCCGTCGACCTCGAAGGCGACAGGGCGGCTGCGCTGAATCGTCACGCGCATGCCGGTGATCACTTCGCTGCCCAGCCCAGGCTGCACCACATCCCCCAAATAGATCGTGATCTCCGCCTGGCGCAGCGCTTCGCCCACGGTTTGGGCGGTGGTCCGCACCGTAAAGGGAAGCGTGCCGTCATCTACGGTCACAGGCACGGCCCGCACCACGCGAATGTCGTATGGCTCCACGGTCCGGTTCGCCCACGTATCGACCCTGCGATATGTCGTCCGCAGCGCGGTCAGTTGCGGCGCAGGCAGCGGCTCATCCAAGCTCCGCCGCGCCCCGTTCACCAGCACCTCATCGTAGGCGTCCACCATCAAGTCGGCGCCCGCCAGCGCCTCGCCCGCCGTCGTCGCCCAGCTCTTGGCGTCGATCACGCGGCCGTCGCTGCGGATGCGGAACGGATGCGCCCGTTGCACGACAACGCTGTCCGCCTCGCGCAGAGAAGTGGATAGCGGCGGCGACACGCGATCGGCCGCGTCTACTTCAAGGCCCATATCCAGTAACAGCGCGCCAACGTCTGCGCGGTGCGAGCGCACAACCTCCGTCGTGCCATCTACATGGAGTGTTATCGCCCTGGCGCTCAGCCCCCAAATTGCAGCCAACATTGCGATTGCCGCAACGGCGAGCAGCGCGTTGAGACCAAGCGGCCTCGACAGATACAACGTAGATTTGGCAAAGCCACGCCGATTTTGCGCAGCATCGAGCAAGGTTGCGTCGAGCGGCGCACCTTTGGCCCGCCGGTTCCATCCCGTTGTCATTGCCTAACCTTGTGACACATTCAATGACGCCCCGTTATGCATCGCGGCGAGTCCTTCGCAGCCTAGCCACTTCTCTGCGGCATGCAATGGCCCCATTGTATCCAGAATTCCTCCCTTTTCCAAAGGAACGAGAAAGGAACCGAAGGGAAGCGCAGAATCGCTGCACCGCCCAACCGCTGGGTTCGCTGCCCGACGATCCTATGGTAGCCTTAGCGGACAATCGGTATACGGCCCAACTCATCGCCTAGCTACGCTGGAATGCGCTCTATCAGCAGCCCCGTCTCATCTTCACAAAGAATATCGGACCAGGCGCTGCGGCTCCTCCTCCTGGCGGGACTGCTTGCGGGCTTTGCCGTGCGCCTCCACCACCTGGGGGCCGAGTCGTTATGGTATGACGAAACCGTCAGCGCTTATTTGTCAAAACAGCCGCTCGGGCAGATCATCGCCCATACTGCCCGTGACATCCACCCTCCGGCCTATTACCTCGTCCTCCACGTCTGGCGGGCATTGGCTTCTCCAACGCTGGCGCATGGTTTTGAGTTCCTGCTCGCCTTCCCAAGTCTATTCTTTGGCATCGTCGCGCTTGCGCTGCTTGCACCCATTGCTAAGCGCGCCTTGAGCCTGCACGCCGCCGCGCTGGCAGTCTGGCTCGCCGCGCTGAATCCGTTCCTCGTGTGGTACAGCCAAGAAGTGCGCATGTATACCCTAGCCGCCATGCTTGGCCTCCTCTGCCTGTTCGCAGCCCGCCGCTATGTAACCGCTTCAACCACATCGCTTGTTGCACCGGAGGCAAGCGCAAGGCTCGCGTGGCTCGGCGTCTATGTCCTAGCCGCGACGGCAAGTCTCTACACACTCTACTATGCGGCTTTTGCGCTCTTGGCAATCAACCTGGCAGCATTGTGGTCGCTGTGGGCAACGCGTCGTGCGAGCGCCGGTTTCCGTTCGCTGCGCGATTGGCTCCTTGCCCAGCTCGCCGTTTTGGCGCTCTTTTTGCCGTGGCTGCCTATCCTGTTGCGGCAGATCGTCGAGCCGCCCGTGCCCGTGTGGCGCGTCCCGTGGGCCAACTTCGCTGCCCTCTTTACCGACCTGACTGCGGCTTTGAGCGCCTTTGTCGTCGGGCAAAGCACGCCGGCTAGTCAAGCCTGGGTGTGGGCGCTCGTTGCACTCGTTGTT
>JBBSBO010000131.1:0-6683 GCA_038251215.1 Caldilineales bacterium | reverse complement strand
TCTTGCCGCCGCGGGTAAAGGGGGCGATCAGGTCAATGACTTTGACGCCCGTCTCGAACAGCTCGGCCTGCGAGCTTTGCTCGTCAAACGTCGGCGGGCACATAAACGGCCTGCATCGAGGTGATGGCCCCGCGTCGCGTCGACGTGATGCGCTCTTGCAAGTCGCCCATGTCGGTGCCCAGGGTCGGCGCATAGCCCACCGCGCTGGGCAGCCGCCCCAGCAGCGAGGAGACCTCGGAGCCGGCCTGCACAAAGCGGAAGATATTGTCAATGAAGAGCAGCACGTCGCGGCCTTCATCGCGGAAATACTCAGCCATGGTCACGCCGGTCAGGCCGATGCGCAGACGTGCGCCGGGCGGCTCGTTCATTTGGCCGAAGACCATCACGGTCGAGTCGATTACGCCCGACTCGATCATCTCGCGCATCAGGTCGTTGCCCTCGCGACTGCGCTCGCCCACGCCGGCAAAGACGGAATAGCCGCTGTGGAACTCGGCGACGTTGTGGATCAGCTCCTGGATGACAACCGTCTTGCCCACGCCGGCGCCGCCGAAAATGCCGGTCTTGCCGCCGCGGGTAAAGGGGGCAATCAGGTCAATGACCTTGACGCCCGTCTCGAACAGCTCGGCCTGCGAGCTTTGCTCGTCAAACGTCGGAGGGCGGCGGTGAATCGGCGCCCGCTCTGCGGAGTCGACGGGGCCTTTGTTGTCGATGGGGTCGCCCGTCACATTAAACAAGCGGCCCAGCGTGGCAGGCCCGACCGGCACGGTGATCGGCTCGCCCTGCGAGACCGCGCGCATCCCGCGCCGCAGCCCGTCGGTGCTGCCCATCGACACGGAACGCACGACGTCGTTGCCGAGCTGCTGCTCGATCTCGAACGTCTGCACGCTGCCGTCATCCATCGTGACCGTCACGGCGTCATAGATTTCGGGCAGTTCGCCTTCGGCAAACTGAAAGTCCACCACCGGTCCAATTACGCTCTGTACTGTACCGACAAGCTCATCGGGCACGTCGAACCTCCTCGCCACGCACTAACATACTCGGATCGTTTCGGATCGTTCCCAGTTGCCAGCACGGTTTGCTTGCACTGTTGCGGATTGAGAACGCCGTTTTCGTCTAGGCTGCTTCTTGTTTAGCCGCTTCTCGCTCGGCTTGCTTCGCGTTTAGGCCGCTTCCTGCGCCACGCTGCCGCCGATAATGTCCATCAGTTCGTTGGTAATGCCTTCTTGCCGCGCCTTGTTATAGGTCAGGGTCAAGGTGTCGATCAGCTCCTCGGCGGCCTCGGTGGCATTGCGCATGGCGACCATGCGTGCAGAAAACTCGCTGGCAATCGACTCATACAGCGCCTGCAATACCTGCACCTCGGTGAAGCCGTAGATGATCTCCGTCAACACGGCCTCGGGCGACGGCTCGAAGATATAGGCGGGCGCCATCACCATGGTGGGTTCGGCCGGCTCAATCGGCAGCAGCTTCTGCGTGGTCGGCTCTTGCACCACCGTATTGTGGAACTTGGTATAAATCATATAGACTTCGTCAAAGAAGCCCTGCGTGAAGTCCTCGATCAGAATATTGATGATCGGCCCTACGTCACGCCCCGTGGGAGCGTCGGGCATGTTCGCAAACTCGGCGCGCACGACCGGGTCATAGCGCAGCAGCCAGTTGCGCCCCTTACGACCGACGGTCACCACGCTGACTTCCCGGCCCAAGTCGCGCTGCTCGCGCAAAAAGCGGCTGGCATGGCGCAGCACATTGGCGTTGAAGCCGCCCGCCAGCCCGCGATCGGCCGTCACCAGCATCACGCCCACGCGGCGCACCACGGGCCGCTCCTGGATCAGCGGGTTGAGCTTGGGGTCGATATTGGGGATGCGCGCGATATAGGCCAACACCTCAGCCGCCTGCTCTGCATAAGGGCGCGTGGTCAAGACCTGACGCTGCGCCTTGCGCATCTTGGCAGCCGAAACGGCCTCCATCGCCTTTGTCACCTGCGCAATATTGCTGACCGAACGAATGCGTCTGCGGATCTCTCGGGTATTGGCCACTGGTCCAACCTCGCTTTAGAGTTCAGCGTTTCTTCGGCGCCGGCGCTCTCCTCGAGCCGTCCGGCGGAGCCGCCTGCGCGCCACGCACGCCAAGCCGACCTACGCTATAGCGCCGCCGGCGGCGCCCAGGTGCGGTTGAAGTCTTCCAGCGCCAGGCCCATCGCCTCCGCCGTCTCAGGCGTCAGGTCCTTGGTGCGCATAATCGACTGCCCGATCTCGGGGCGGTTGGCGTCCAAATAGGCGTGCATGTCACTTTCCCAGGCGCTGACCGCATCCACGGGCACCTTGTCGACGTAGCCGTTGCCCACGGCCCACAGGCTCGCCACCATCTTGTATAACGACAGCGGCTGATACTGCGGCTGCTTGAGGATCTCCTGCATACGGCGGCCACGGTCCAGTTGGCGCTGCGTGGCGGCGTCCAGGTCGCTGCCGAACTGGGCGAAGGCCGCCAGCTCGCGAAACTGGCTCAGGTCCAGCTTCAAACGGCCTGCCACCTTCTTCATGGCCTTCGTCTGCGCCGAGCCGCCCACGCGGCTGACCGAAATGCCCACGTTAAGGGCCGGGCGCACGCCCGCATAGAAGAGGTCGGCCTCGAGGAAGATCTGCCCGTCCGTGATCGAAATCACATTGGTGGGGATATAGGCCGAAACGTCGCCCGCCTGCGTCTCGATGATGGGCAGGGCCGTCAAGCTGCCGCCGCCATATTCGTCGGCCAAACGCGCGGCGCGTTCCAACAGGCGGCTGTGCAGATAGAAGACGTCGCCGGGATACGCCTCGCGGCCGGGCGGGCGGCGCAGCAGCAGCGACACTTGCCGATAGGCCTGGGCGTGCTTGGAGAGGTCGTCGATCACGATCAGAGCGTCGCGCCCCTGCTCCATGAATTCCTCGCCAATCGCCATGCCCGCAAACGGCGCCAAATACTGCAAAGCTGCGGGGTCGGCGGCGGATGCGCTGATGACAATGGTGTGCTCCATGGCGCCGTGCTTTTCCAGGATGCCCACCACCTGGGCCACGCTGGACTGCTTCTGCCCGATCGCCACATAAATGCAGATCAGGTCTTGCCCGGTCTGATTGATGATCGTGTCAATGGCGATGGCCGTCTTGCCTGTCTGGCGGTCGCCGATGATCAGCTCGCGCTGGCCGCGGCCGATGGGGATCAGCGCGTCGATGGCGGTGATGCCCGTCTGCACCGGCTCCGACACGCCCTGACGCATGATCACGCCGGGGGCGATGCGCTCCATGTTGCGATAGGCGTCAGTATCGATGGGGCCTTTGCCGTCGATGGGCTGACCCACGGCGTTGATCACGCGGCCGATGAGGGCATCGCCCACAGGCACGGAGGCGATGCGTCCGGTGCTGCGCACCAAGTCGCCTTCACTGATGGACTGATACTCGCCCATGATGATCACGCCGACCGAGTCGGGGTTGAGGTTCAGCGCAATGCCGAGCACGCCGGTTTTGGCGAACTCCACCAACTCGCCCGCCAAAGCGCCGCGCAGACCCGAAACCACGGCAATGCCATCGCCGACCTCGACCACCTCGCCCACATCCACCTGGCTCGGCCCCGGCTTAAAATTTAGAATTTGCTCTTTCAGCAGTGTCGCGAGATCGTTCGTTTGCACAGCCACTGTCGTTTTCCTCCTGGTCGGATCGTCCATCACATCTAGGCGGGCACATCTAAGCAGGCACAGCTAAAGCTGCCACAGCTCGGCAGTCCGCCCCTGCATGGCATTTTCTCGGCGCGATGCCGGCGCGCCCCACGCGCTCGATGTATCTACATCCGCTCGCGCTCGGCGAACCGCTGCGGGCCGCAAACCTCAGGACGCAGCCTCTTGGCGCGTAAGCCGTTAGCGCACAACCGATGTCAACGACTCACGCAAAGCCGCCAGGCGCGTCGCCACCGAAGTATCGATCAGCCGGTCGCCCACACGCACGCGCAAGCCTCCCATGAGGGAGGGGTCGACGCGGAATTGGAAGACCAAGTCGCCGCCGTACTCCTGTGACAGGGCCTGCTGCAGCGCCTGGCGGTTGGCGTCGGTCAGTTCCGTGGCGCTGGTGATCTCGGCGCGCACGGGCTGCCTTTGCCCGCTCGCCGTCTGCACAAGCGCCGCCGAGACCTCGGAGAGCAGGTCCAGGTCGCCGTCTTGCAGCATGAGCTTGAGCAAGTTCGCCAGTTCGGGCGGCGCGTCGGCAGGGAGCAACTTGACCAGCGCCTCGGCGCGTGCATCGAACGGACGGCTGCCGTTCATGATGGTCGCGTACAGTTCTTGATCCTGGCTGAGCGCCTGGGAGACGACCGCAATCGCCGCCTGCCACTTTTCGATCAGGGCCTGGAACGCGGCGAGTGCATAGCGCTGCGACTTTGCACCTTGCTCGCTCATGAAGATTTGCCCTCGCTGACCTGCGCCAAGAACTCGGTCACAAAGCGCTCTTGCTCGCTTCTATCCGCCAACTCGCGGCCCAGCACCTGCTCGGTGGCTAGGATCGCCAGCTCGGCAATCTGTTTGTTGGCGCTAGCCAAGGTATTGGCCGCTTGCTTGGCGGCGTCCTCTTGGCCCTTCATGCGAATTTCCGTTGCTTCTTCTTCGGCGCGCGTGCGGATTTCCTGGGCGATCTTTTCCGCATCGCGTGTCGCCTGGGTGCGCACTTCCTGCGCCTCGCGGCGTGCGGCGTCGACGATCTTCGCGCGATCGGTCTCCGCCTCTTGCGCGGCAACCGCCACACGTTCCGCATCCTTCATGCTTTGGGCGATCCGTTCCTTGCGCCGGTCCAACATCCGCATGATAGGACCGTAGAGCAACATGCGCAAAATAACCATCAAGAGCACGAAGTTGATGATCTGAGAAATCAGAAGGCCGCCACTGATGCCAAGTTGATCCAAAATGAGCCTCCCTTTCGGTGAATGCAGTGACTGCATCGGCTACATACAAGCTACATCCAAACAGATGAAGAATAGCCGACGCCGGTTCGCTCTTTGATTTAGAGGAACTTCAGCAACAGCGCAATAACCAGAGAGAAAATGCCCATCGACTCGGCGAAAGCGATTGCCAAAATCATGTTCGTCTGCACGGTGCCGGAAGCCTCGGGGTTGCGACCCATCGCTTCCATGGCGCCCAGGCCGACCAAACCGATGCCGATGCCGGGGCCAATCGTCCCCAGACCGATGGCAAGCGCCGCACCCAGTTGCTTCATGGCCTCAACATCCATTATTTACTCTCCTTCACTGTGATGAAATATGTGAGCTTTACATTGCAGCAATGCGCCACAGCCTAATTGTTACGGGCCAATGCGTTTCCGGTCATTGCGCACCTAGTCAATGCGCCAGGGTTGCATGCGCCACGATTGCGCTTGCCCGCACAGCAGCGTGTCGCCACGCCCGTTACAATACCTGCGGTCCTACCTACCAACCTGATGTTCGTGCTAGTGTTCTTGGCTGGTCGCCATGCTAAAGAAGACCAGCGCCAGCATCATAAAGACCAAAGCCTGCACAAAGCCGACAAAGATCTCGAGCATATAAAAGGGAATCGGCAGCCAGAACGTAATCAGAAAGGCCATAGTCGCCAGCACGATTTCGCCGGCAAAGATGTTGCCAAAGAGACGAAAACCAAAGGCAATCACGCGTGAAAATTCGCTGATCAACTCCAAGATGCCGACGAAGGCATTGATGAAACGCATGCCCCCTTTGCCGCGAAAGGTGAAGTACTTTTTCAAGTGGCCCAGGCCGAACGCTTGGAAGCCCCACACCTGCACCATGACCATCGTCGTAATCGCCAGGGCGAACGTCAGGTTGAGGTCGGCGCTCGGCGCACGCAGCAGCGGCACGAACTTGGCGTGCCCTTCTTCTTCGGCGGCGGCGTCACGCGCGTCCACGGCGGCTGCGTCCAGCAAAACCAGCTTGCCGTCCGCCATCGCCAGTTGTGCGCCACCGGCGCGGGCATGCTCGCCAGCGCCCGCTTGATGGTAAAAACCCACGCTGCTCACGCCTGGGATTAGGCCCGACCAGTTGCTCACAATCACAAGCAAAAAGATGGTCGCCACCCAGGGGAAGAAACGTCGCGCGTCGCGACCCGCTACGCCTTCCGCTAGATCGTACAGATATTCCACCATCGCTTCCATCAGGTTCTGCCAACGCCCGGGAATCTCTTTCATATTCACGGTGGCGAGCAAGGCCAAGATAATGATCACAATATCGACGAGCAGTGTTGTAATCATCGAATTCGTCAGCCAACCCGGGCCGCCGGCGAGGATCGGTTCGCCCGAAAGCGACACATGCGGCTGGGCGACGGGGATGAAAAAGCCAAGCACAAACAACAACACGGAGCCGGCGATCACCGCGCTGCGGCGCGGATTCCGCTGAAGATAACTCACGGTTCCGTCGTAGCTCTTCTCGAAGAAGTTCTTGCTTTGCTCGGATTCCATGCTCGCTTACCCCTTTGGTAAGTGGACAGCGCACAAGCAACTGCCTAGGTGTTCGGTCTACTCTCTGATTTTCTCTGTATCGCCGGCGACATCAACATCCGCCGCATCAAGATTCGCTGCATCAACGCTTACTGCATCCACGCCTGTCGCGTGGGGCGATTTCCGCTTGCCGCGGCCCAACCGTGAAAAGCGGCGCGCAGGCGGTTCGCCTTCTTCGGCCGGCGCTTC